>JAQBNK010000171.1 GCA_028288595.1 Chitinophagaceae bacterium | reverse complement strand
GATCTGTGGAAAAATACCCATTGAATAATACTGCTCCACCCAGGCCGGATGATAAATTGCCATCAGCTTAAGGGCCGCACAAATGGAAAAAAGGATAGCGATCCGTATCCAAACCCGCCTGAATTCTGTTTTCATAGACTTTGTGTGCTAACCTTGCAGTAATATTAAGGAAGCACGTTCAAAATATCAATTTTCCTTTGGCAAATAGCAGTTTTCGGGTTACCTTTGCCTCCCGAAAAAATCGGGAAAATTGAACGATGAATAACCGGAGAGCGTTCGAAATAGCATTTGTAGGACTAAAACCGGGAGCTCACGAGTTCATATACCAGATCAACGATCAGTTCTTTTTAGATTATGGGGAACAGGATTTTAAAAACTGTAATGCTGCAGTAAAACTGGAACTCGACAGACAGAACGGTTTCATGATACTGAAGTTTGATGTGGGTGGATCTACAGAGGTTGTTTGTGACCGTTGCGGTAACATGCTCCCGCTGCAGTTATGGGATGAGTTTAAGATCATGGTTAAAATGGTTGAAGAACCGGAGCTGATGAACCAGCAGGAAGATGATCCTGATGTGTATTATATCAGCAAAACGGAAAGTCATTTGTTTGTAGGTGACTGGATCTATGAATTCATCAACCTGAGCATACCGATGCAGAAAATGTGTGCAGAAAATGAAGTTGGCGGGCCACAATGCAATAAGGAAGTGCTGGAGAAGTTGAAGAACATGGAAGAGAATGTGAAAAAAGCCGGTAACCCGGTATGGAAAGGATTGGATCAATTTAAGAATCTTGAATAATTATTAATTAAACGCTTTATAAATTTGAGTTATGCCAAACCCGAAACGCAGGCATTCGCAGCAACGCAGTGCAAAAAGAAGGACCCATTATAAAGCTGAGGAAGTTACGCTGAGCAAAGACACTACCACCGGCGAATTACATGTTCGTCACCGTGCCCATGTAAGTGAAGGAAAACTTTACTACAAAGGACAAGTGGTAGCTGAAAAAGCTCCCCTGAAAGCGTAAACAGATCCTTAGCTCAATAATATTTTTGCCGGACATGAACATTGGACTTGACATGATGGGTGGAGACCTTGCACCGCTTGAAGCAGTGAAAGGCCTGCAAGTATATCTGTCAGGAAACAAGGGTCCGGCACATATTTTTTGTATAGGTGATCAGGCCGCCATTGAACCTCTTTTCAATGAGCATGGTATCGATACTTCATTTCTTACTATTATCCATGCCCCAGAAGTAATCGGTTATCACGAATCTCCAACAAAAGCCCTTAAAGAAAAACAACGCTCTTCTATTGCTATTGGTTTTCAAATGTTAGCAACAGGTAAGCTTGATGCATTCATTAGCGCAGGTAATACCGGTGCAATGCTGGTGGGTGCCATGTACAGTCTCAAACCAATAGAGGGCGTATTAAGACCTACTATCGCCACTGTTGTCCCGAAGCTTGATGGTACACACGGTTTGTTATTAGATGTTGGTTTGAATGTTGACTGCAAACCTGAACAACTAAATCAATTCGCTGTACTTGGCCATGTCTACGCCAAATACATTTTGCATGTGGATGAGCCAAGAGTCGCTCTATTAAATGTAGGTGAGGAAGAAGGAAAAGGAAATTCACTTTCCCAGGCCACTTATCCCCTGTTGAAGGAAAATACCCGCATTAATTTCATTGGCAATATTGAAGGCCGCGATCTGTTAAGTGAGAAAGCAGACGTTACCGTTTGTGATGGATTTACCGGCAATGTAATTTTAAAAATGGCGGAATCAATTTATGATGTTGCTGTGAAAAGAGGCTTACAAAAAGATGAATATTTCTCCCGTTTTCATTATGAAAATTATGGAGGCACACCCGTTCTTGGAATTGCAAAGCCGGTGATCATTGGTCATGGCATTAGTAACGCCGAAGCATTCCGCAACATGATTATGCTGGCCGAAAGAATGATTGAAAGTGATATCTGCCAGGTTATTACTGACCAGTTTAAAGGATAATAATCCCCTCAATCCTATTGCACATATATCTCATCAACAGCTATTGATGGCTTTTTATTTTCCTTGTATCTCCATGCTGGTAATGATGGTATATTTTTTCCCGTGATGCGGATATATCTTGCTGTTACAGGTGCCGGCAAATTATAATTAAATGCTTTCATACTAACCATATAATCTTCTTCCGGTATTGCAGTTGAAATGGTTGAAATAGTTTTATAGCTAATTCCATCATCAGAGAATTCTGCAGTTACAGACTGGGGAAGAAAAATCCAGTGTCTTGCATCCTGCAAAAAACGGGTTTCAATTGATTGAAATGTTTTTGCTTTACCAAGATCGACGGTAGCAACTGCATCAGTGCCATAAAATAAAAGCCAGTTATAACTAAAGTCGGAATAGCCGGGAACAGCGTCTACCAAAGTTCTTTCTCGTTTCGCAGGATAATCTTCTGTAAAGGAATTTTGTAATTGAACCTTTGCATTGATCGCTATGTTGTTGCGCCAGGGGCGTTTAAATATGCCTGACCATTCAGCGGCATAATCATCAGGTAATGGTCCGCCTTCTGATAATTCTCTTACTCCACCGTCTTTAGCTATCGTTATAAAATGCTGCACTTTTTTTGGCCAGTTTTCTTTTAAAATGATATTCCCGGCTTTATTTCTATAGAGATAACCAAACTCTTCATGCCCGAAAAAGCGTGATTGCTGCAACACAGTAAATTCAATTGACAAACGAACCTCACGAACTCTTTTCAAATACAATTCATTGCCTGCAACAGCAGCTTCTGCTTTATCGAGGATAGTATTGAATTGTTCTATTAAAGCAGGAGATAAAAAAGTATTATAATCATTTACCGGGTTACCGTATATATCTAGATGTTTCGCATTAATATTTACACTCCTTGTTATGGCTGATAAATAATCTAAAACGTATTTTCCCGCAGTTCCATAATAACCAGAAAAAAAATCTTGCGTAATGGCATTGATATCGGTCCCGGGATCCCATAATAATTTAGCTAGTACATAACTTTTAAAGGGCGCCCAGTCACTATAAGTATCACCACTACCCTGTGCAAAAACACCTTTTATTTTTTTCCTGCTGAATAGTTCATAATTCGCTTTATACGTATGCATGTCTGGAAATGGCGCCACATAATTCGTGAATTGAGTATTGTAATCCCATATAAAAATATTTTTAGTGATGTTGCTCCAGCCATTAATGTCATTGATAAAACCTGCGGCAGAGGGTTCTTTAGTTAAAGGTGTATTTCTGTAAGCTTCTATGCTGCTGAGCATGATCACGACGTTTGGTGCGGGCCTCGTTATTGCCGGGGGATGAGCGCTATAACCATAAGCCAGTGTCGTAATTGTTTGATCAGGGAATTGTGCCGCTACCCGGTTAACAAACCTGATCAGCGCACCTGAATGGCTGCCTTCTTCGGCGTCAGCTTTAGCGCAGAGATCACAGGTACAATAATCTGGTTCATCATTTGGACTTACTGACCAATAAATCGTTCCTGGCTTTGAAGCTATTCCTGCCTTTAGGTATGCAGCAGTGATTTTAAAAACAGCTTCATTGTTTAAACATAATTGAGTTGGTACTCTTCTACCATTTTTTAAAGCAAAATATTCAGGATGTGCAGCAAAATATTCTTTTGGCGGAACAAGCTTATAAAATGAATGACCCCATAGTCCCCAGAGATCCTCAAACTTATGGAGCTTGTGCCATTCGAGATATTCAAGATCATTTGACTGCGGGAAAAAAGCTTGCCGGTAAATCATCTCCGGAACCTGGAGATCATACATATCTCCCGGAAGAGAAATGGATTTGCTTTCTTTAACAATAGCAGGAGAATTATCATATTTCCTGCATCCTAAATATTTTTCAAGTAAAGTATAAACTCCATAAACAACAGACCTGCCATACCCACCGCTGATGATAAGATCATTATTGCTGGCCGAAATTAAAAAACCATCGGCATCTATTTTTTCGTTTCTTATTTCGGCAGCTCTTGCAGTATGACCAATATAGATATTATGTAATGGGGCTTTATCTTTTTCCGTAATAATGTCCAGGGAGGCACCACTAATTTTTTTTAAATAACGCTGTAGAATTTCAGCAGCTGTTTTCTCTGCTGGTGAAGCATCTGCAGGAATTACTATTTTATAATTACTAACTCCATTATTTACCAGCATCATTTCCTTTGAATGAGAAAAGTTGGGCCCGCCAAAAAAAACAGCACATGTTAATATCAAATATTTGATCATGGTGTAAGGGAGATAAAATTTGGTAAAAAAGAATAGAATCACAGGAGAAAAGGCGGTGAAACAGAGATGTGGTGATAACGGTCATATCATTTAGCTCTCGCTAATAATCGCTTCACCCTTATTATTAATTCTCCCGCCATGATCGGTTTTTTAAGATAATCATCTGCACCTAATTTAAAACCTTCCAAAACAGAATCTTCATTTCCAACACTTGAGATAACGATAATGGGTATCAGTCTGCCATTCGCCTCACTTTTTACCTTGGTAATAATTTCGAAACCATTGGCGTACGGCATCATAATATCTGTAATCATTAAATCGTAGCTATAATTACTTTCTTCTAATTTTTGAAGCGC
Organism: Chitinophagaceae bacterium; assembly: GCA_028288595.1. GTDB lineage: Bacteria > Bacteroidota > Bacteroidia > Chitinophagales > Chitinophagaceae > JAQBNK01. The sequence continues at coordinate 3,894 of JAQBNK010000171.1, read as the reverse complement.
TTCCCGTCCATTTTTAGCAACGTCAACCTTATATCCTTCTTTCATGAGGATCTTTTCGACCACCTTCTGCATTATTTCATCATCTTCTATTAATAAAATATTTCCCATAATAATTTCAGCAAAATGTTTACATCCCTTACAGGAATGTTATGGTACGGTAAGCCCGGCGGGCTGAACGATCGGATGCCACAAAAATAGTTGTTCTGATCAATTTACCGATTAGAAGGCAATTAATTTAAATTCCATTTTATCCACGATTGTTTGTAGTTGATTTTCAACTTCGTTATAAATCCACAGAGAGCTATAGGCACTACATGGCACAATGTTTATAGCAATAACACTTATGAAGTCATTTTGGAAAAATAACAGCTTGTCTATTGTTTTTTTCTTATTATTTATGGTCTCACTTCTGCTGCAAAGTATTTCAGGGTGGAAAGTTTATAATCAGCAATTATATGAAACCGCAAAACTGCATGTCAATTATTTAGCATATTTAAGAACGGGCCATTTTATTTCCTCCACATTTGAGAATTGGGAAAGCGAATTTTTACAAATGGGATTGTATATAATTTTAGCGGTAGGTTTAAGACAGAAAGGATCCTCAGAATCTAAAGCGATTAATCAAAAAGAAGATGTCGACAGGGAACCCGATCGGCTCCGTAAGAATGCACCATGGCCCGTAAGAAAAGGTGGGATAGTTCTGATGCTTTATAAGCAATCTTTATCACTGGCATTTTTATTATTATTTGCAGTGTCTTTCTGTTTGCATTTTTATGGAAGCTGGACTGATTACAATAACGAGCAATCATTGAAACATTTATCCAAAGCTTCTTTTACAGATTATTCAACACAGGCAAGGTTTTGGTTTGAATCATTTCAAAACTGGCAGAGTGAATTTCTTTCTGTCTTTGCCATCATAATTTTATCTGTATTTCTGCGTCAGCAAGGCTCTCCGCAATCAAAGCCTGTCGATGCTGCAGACAATGCCACAGGTTAATAAAAATAGTTATGACTACATGGGAGATAATATGGGGTAATACTGAAAAGCTAAATATCCTGCAAATGAGCATGCGTGCCTTTTGCGCTTTTTTTATCATGTTACTGCTTATCCGTATTGCGGGCATGCGGGTATTTGGGTTAAAGTCTGCATTCGATTCAATTATTGTTATTACCATGGGTTCTGTACTCGCCCGGGGAATTGTTGGAGCCTCACCTTTTTTATCAACAGTTGCTGCATGTGGTATAATGGTATTGATCCACCGGATACTTTCATATTTTTCCATGCGGAGCACTTTTGTGGGCAACATCGTAAAGGGTAAACAGCTCCTTCTTTATAAAGATGGAAAATTGGTTGAGGAAAATTTAAAAAGAGCCTCACTAACAAAGCATGATATTGCTGAAAACCTCAGACTCACCCTTAATAAGAACGATTGGAGCGATATACTTGAGATTTACATTGAAAGAAGCGGAAGTATCAGTTTCATATTAAAATCAAAAGAGGAAGCGAAGCGCTGATAATCATCAAAAAACAATGCGGATAATTTCTTTTTTAAAAAATTTGGTGCAAAAGGTAATTCACTTATTTTTGCACTCCCAAAACAAGAGGGCAACCTCTGTAGAAGGACGATTCCGTAGCTCAGTTGGTAGAGCAATACACTTTTAATGTATGGGTCCTGGGTTCGAGTCCCAGCGGGATCACAAAAAACCTCCATTTACTCTATGGAGGTTTTTTTTATGCCATTTACTTAAATTACTGGTTTAAGAAAGAAATCAAAATACTTCTGAGGTAACTTTTAATTATGTGAGTAACTATACAGGAAGGCAATCAAACACAAGCATATTCCTGAAAGCGTCTTATAAATTTTTCTTCTAATCTGCGGGTTATTATAGAAGCCCAGACCTTGACTTTAAGGGTTTATAAAGCTTTTATAGATTCGTATCGTTCCCCCGCATTATTCATTACGACCTGGATGAAAAGTTCATTTGCACGATACAGGAAAAGATGCTGGTCTCCATAATTACCATTTTCGAGCAACTCCCCTTTTTCTGCTACAAAAAGAGCTTTCTCTGACAAATGAAGCTGGTTGAATTCGGATTTTGTTTCAGGACTAACAAACTGAATTAGTTTGTTAAGGGCTTTATTTGAAATGGTAATTTGTTTGTGATTGAAACACGACATGATTTGTTTAGAAATTTCCTGAACCGGTTCATCCTTTAAAAGGAAGCCGTTTACGCCGTATTCAAAAGCCTTTTTAATACTGGAATGATCCGTCTCGGCCGTAAGCATAATAATGGAAACAGAAGGATTATGTAGTTTGATCGTTTGGATCAGGTCCAGACCATCGTCTTTGCCAAGGCTCATTTCGAGCAATACCATCTGAACCTGGCTTAATAAATCTATTCCTGTTCTTAAGAAAGAAGCAGCATCACTGAAATCATATACAGTAATATCGTGTGATACAAAAACCGATTTCAAACAGTTTGAAAACCCTGTATCAGTTTCAATGATCATCAGGCTTTTTTCTTTTGATGCGGTCTTCTTTGAAGCTTTCATAATCCTTTTTTAATACTTGAATTAAATTATACCGGCATTAATACATTATCAATAACTTGTATCAGGCCATTACCAGCCTTAATATCTGTTGAAATAATAGTAGTTGAAATACCTCTCTCGTCTGTTAGAATAATCTTCCCTTTACTTTCCGTAGCTGTGATTACACTACCATCTAATGTTTTCAATGAAGTCTTTCCGTTACCATCTTTAATACCCTGTAAAATGATGTCAGTGGTTATATTTCCAGCAAGAATATTATAGATAACAACTTTCGCAACTTCATCCCGGCTACCTGATGTTACGACCTCTTTTGATGGACCTTGTAACTTAGCAAAGGCGGTATTGGTAGGAGATAAAATTGTGAAGGGCCCGGCCCCCATTAAAGTTTCTACAAGGCCCGCCTTTTTTATGGTACCTAGTAAAAAGCTGTGGTCTTTGGAATGTGCTATCACATCGATAACCGTGCGTTGCGCAAATACATTCGCCGAAAATATTCCGCTGATCATAATCACCACCACTAAAAATAAAATTCGCATACACATTTTTTTAAATTAAACCCTCGTCTAGCCGGTAAATTCATCAAAAACCTCTTTAAAAAAATCTTTCTTTTGATGTTAATTTTTTACAGTTCTCCACACACTAAATTTACTTTTTTATGCCTGTTAAATCTATACCCTATATAAGGTATAAAATCTATAAAAACTTGCTAAAACTCTTGCCCCGACTATGTTTCACTATTTATACTATTTTTTTGATCGTTTATTTTTCATCGAAGTCGACCCTTTAGTTTTATTTATTTTTTTTGATCCCTGCTTCTTATTTTTTTCGGTTAGTTCCAAAGGTTTCTCCTGAATTTGTTTAGTGGCTACCGGTTCATCTTTCCACAAGGTGTCCTTCTTTCTTTCTGGTTGTGAAGCCACATCATCAATTCTGCGTAATTCACCCTGAATAAAAGTTTTATCGTCTCCCGGAAGGCTTATTGCATTACGATTTTCTGCCGGGGCAGCACCTTCATTTATTTTAATAAGATCGCTCTTCGCATCAATGGCCGGTTTTGTAATTAAATTATTTGAAGAACTATCCGGGATTGTGTTTATTGAATGGGATTTGCCGGATGAAACGCCAGGCTTTTGAGCAATTGATTTTTTTTCCTTCATCGTTTCTGAAAAAAAAGTTTTATCGCCGGATGTTTCCTTTCTATCCGCGGATCCATCTGTTTCATTATTGCCCGAATTTATCTTAGCCCGCAAAATACTTTCTTCATTCTTGTACTGTTCCTGCGATTTTAAAGCTTCGTTCGCTTGAGAACCTGATCTGGTATTATTTTCTGTAACCCCGGA
>JAQBNK010000137.1 GCA_028288595.1 Chitinophagaceae bacterium | reverse complement strand
TTGCACCACCACGAAAAGCAGGCTGAAGGAGCAACTGCCGAAGCACAACCTGCAAAAGAAGAGGCACCCGTTACCGCGGAAGCACCTTCTGCAAAAGAAGAGGCACCCGCACAACCAGAAGCTCCGGTAGCAGAAACGCCGGCAGCTGATGCACCTGCAGGTGAAGCTCCTTCAACAGCGTCTCCGGATGCGGAAGCACCCACTGCGGAATAAAAAATTTAAAAATAACACCCATGCCGGAGGGAAACAGAAGGCAATAATTAATAACCATCCGCCGGAGTCAAAACACTATGAAGGCGGTTAAAAACTAAAAAAAATGGCAGACGTAAAAAACTTAGCTGAACAATTAGTAGGCTTAACAGTAAAACAAGTTCAGGAATTAGCTGATGTGCTTAAATCTGAATACGGTATTGAACCAGCTGCTGCTGCAGTTGTTATGTCAGGTGGTGGTGATGGCGCTGCTGCTGCGGCTCCGGTTGAGCAAACCGCTTTCGATGTAATCCTGAAAGCCGCTGGTGCTTCTAAACTGAACGTAGTTAAAATCGTAAAAGAAATAACTGGTTTAGGTTTGAAAGAAGCTAAAGACTTAGTAGACGGTGCTCCAAAACCAATTAAAGAAGGTGTTTCTAAAGGAGAAGCTGATGAAGCTGCAGCTAAATTAAAAGATGCTGGTGCTGATGTTGAAATTAAGTAATCAACGATATCAAATAAAAAGACCCGCAATTGCGGGTCTTTTTATTTATACTCTTTTTATTTTTCTTCAACCCAAACAGAAACGTTTTCTGCAGGTACATAAAATTCACAGAAGCCGTTTTCATCGATCATTATTTTCTTGTCACTGTTTCCTAAAAAATCATAAAAGATTTTTCCGGAAAATTGTTTTCCAATTTCCATTTTTTTAAATCCTTCATCACCGTTACTAATTAACACAGCGCAGCCCGAATTCTTTACTTCATTCTCATCACCGCACCTCGTCCACCCGATACAATTGGGATGATCGAAATAATCTTTTTGGTCTCCGTAGGCAAATGCATTTCGTGCCATTAATAATTGTTCGATGTTTTTGCATGGTTCAAGATTAATTTCATGATCATTTCCATCGTGTCCCTTATCCCTGTAATTAGCCCCGAAGACATCAGGATAAAATACTGATGGATACCCGTCTTTTCTGAGCAACATAATGGCATAAGAAATGGGTTTGAACCAGGAACTGATTGGTGCTTCCAGGGCCTGAAGCGGCTGTGTATCATGGTTGTCACTGATAGTAACAGCGAGGTGCGGGTAACAGGAAACCAAAGAATTATTCAGGATATTTCTTAAGTCATATTCTTTTCTCCTATTTGCGGATTCAAAAAAATTATGGTGAAGAATAGAATCAAAAAGAGATATTTTTCCTTGTGTACGATCAATAAATTGTTTCAAAATGTCGAGGTCATGCGTCGACCATAATTCGCCAACTGCAAAAAATTCTTTCCCAGATAGATTTTGCATGTACTGAAGCCACTCATTAAAAAATTCGGGTGCCATGTGTTTAACTGCGTCTAAGCGAACTCCATCGATTTTCGTGGTTTCATAATACCAGCGTCCCCAATATTTTAATTCTTCCCTTACTACGGGGTTCCTGAATTCTATATCATTAAACATTAGATAATCGAAATTTCCGTTTTCATCAGAAAGAACATCTTCCCAATTATTTCCATATTCATTTAATATTTTAAAAACACCGGTTTCCTGCGGATTGGCGGAAAAATCAACTCCGGTAAAACATTGGTAATTCCATTTAAAAGAGGAATACTGATCGGCCCGGCCGGCAAATGTGAATCTGGTATATAGTTCAGCTTCATAAGGGTCGCTGATTATTTCGTTTCGGTTGGTAGGATTTACTTTTACAACCTGCACTTTTTCTGTTTCATCTGCACCGGCTTTATGATTTAAAACAATATCGGCATAGACGCTTATGCCCGCCTTATGAGCTGCATTTATGGCTAACAGGTATTCGTCTTTTGTTCCATATTTAGTTCTTACCTGACCTTTTTGATCAAATTCACCGAGATCAAACAGGTCATATGCATCATACCCGCAATTTTGTCCCTGCGAAGAATCTTTATAAGCAGGTGGTAGCCAGACAGCATTAATACCTAATTTTTGTAAAGAGGGTAGGTCTGAAACGATTTTTTTCCAGAGAGAGCCATCATTGGGATAATACCAATGAAAATATTGCATCATAGTTCCATTCATAGCCCGAAACATTATCAAACCCGATACCATGATCTGCAAACTGTTTAAAGTTATTTAGAATACTTTAACGGTTTCTTTAATGTCAATGCCAGTTCGGCTTAAAATTTGATTTTTAGGTTTGAATATCTATCCTTAATTTTGCCATCCTTTATTTTGGGCTTATAAGCAATTAAGATTTACTAAATGGCCATTTTTTCAGTAAGTCTTGTTTGAAATCAGTGCACGATACTTTTGTCATCCGCCTGGAGGATAAAAGATAATTAAGTTATTGAGTAAAAACCGGTTAAATACAGATATGTCATCAACACAAGTTCAAAACAGGATCAGCTTTAGTAAAACAAAACACTTAGCTGAAACTCCTGATCTTTTAGACATTCAGTTAGCATCATTTCAAGAATTTTTCCAGTTAGAAACCACTCCCGACAAACGTAACAACGAAGGTTTATTCCGTGTGTTCAAGGAAAATTTTCCTATCACGGATACCCGTAACATTTTCGTTTTGGAGTTCCTGGATTATTTTATCGATCCGCCCCGCTATACCATAGATGAATGTATGGAGCGTGGATTAACCTATGCCGTTCCGCTGAAAGCGAAACTTCGCTTAAGCTGTAATGATGAAGAACACGTAGACTTCCAGACAATTGTTCAGGATGTATTTCTTGGCAATATACCTTACATGACGCCACGCGGTACATTCGTGATCAATGGTGCTGAAAGGGTGGTTGTTTCCCAGCTTCACCGTTCACCGGGAGTATTCTTCGGCCAGTCTATTCACCCCAACGGAACAAGAATTTACTCCGCAAGAGTAATTCCTTTCAAAGGCGCATGGATGGAATTTGCTACAGACATTAATAATGTGATGTATGCTTACATCGACCGTAAGAAAAAATTTCCTGTAACAACATTATTACGTTCTATTGGTTTTGAAACTGACAAAGACATTCTCGAACTTTTCGGGATGGCGATTGAAGTGAAGACTGATAAGAAAACACTTTCTAATCACATCGGTAAAAAACTCGCGGCCCGTGTTTTAAGAACATGGGTTGAAGATTTCGTAGATGAAGACACCGGTGAGGTGGTTTCCATCGAGCGTAACGAGATCGTGATGGAAAGGGATACCGTGCTGGATGAAGAAGCGATTAACACTATTTCCGGAATGGAAATTAAAACCATCTTCCTGCAAAGAGAAGATGTGGGTGGAGATTATGCGATCATCTATAACACATTAAATAAAGATACTTCTAACAGCGAACTGGAAGCGGTTCAGCACATTTACCGCCAATTGCGTGGTGCTGATGCCCCGGATAATGAAACCGCGAGAGGTATTATTGATAAATTATTTTTCTCTGACAAACGTTATGACCTGGGAGAAGTTGGCCGTTATAAGATCAACCGTAAACTGGAACTGAACTTTGACCTGCAGAAAAAAGTATTAACGAAAGAAGATATCATCGAGATCATCAAATATCTCGTTCGCTTAACCAATGCGAAAGCCGAAATTGATGATATCGATCACCTGAGTAACCGTCGCGTACGTACAGTAGGCGAGCAGTTATATGCTCAGTTCGGTGTGGGTCTTGCCCGTATGGCGAGAACGATCCGTGAAAGAATGAACGTTAGAGATAACGAGGTGTTTACGCCGGTCGACCTGATCAATGCAAGAACACTTTCTTCAGTGATCAATTCATTCTTTGGAACATCGCAGTTATCGCAGTTCCTCGATCAGACAAACCCGCTTTCCGAGATCACGCACAAGCGTCGTATCTCCGCACTTGGACCCGGCGGTTTAAGTCGTGAAAGAGCAGGTTTCGAGGTACGTGACGTACACTATTCACACTACGGTCGTCTTTGTACAATTGAAACTCCGGAAGGTCCGAACATTGGTTTGATCTCTACGCTTTGCGTACACGCGAAGATCAATGAGATGGGCTTTATTGAGACACCTTACCGCAGAGTTGATAATGGAAAAGTTGATCTGAAGAAACTGACTTTCTTAAGCGCAGAAGAAGAAGATTCCGCCAAGATCGCTCAGTCGAATACAACATTGGATGAGAAAGGACACTTTGCTGAAGAAAAGATCGTGAGCCGCCAGACTGGTGATTTCCCGATACTGGACAGAAATGAAGTGGAATATATGGATGTGGCTCCTAACCAGATTGTTGGTTTGAGTGCTTCGTTGATTCCGTTCCTTGAACATGATGATGCTAACCGTGCATTGATGGGATCGAATATGCAGCGCCAGGCAGTTCCTTTGATCTTACCACAGGCCCCGATTGTAGGTACTGGTTTGGAAGGAAAAGCTGCCCGTGATGCAAGGATTCAGATTCACGCTGAAGGAAAATGTGTTGTTGAATTCTTAGACGCAATAGAAATACACGTACGCTACGAAAGAAATGAAATAGACAGGCTCATCAGATTTGATGAAGACATGAACCTATATAAATTAACCAAGTTCAACAAAAC
>JAQBNK010000142.1 GCA_028288595.1 Chitinophagaceae bacterium | reverse complement strand
TGAGAATTATTGAACGGGCTTTTATTTCTATCAAGCCTGAAAAGCATTGCTTTTGAATGCATAAAATTATCGAGCATCTCAAGATCTTTAACAGGCTGGTTTAAAGAGCCATCGTTCACATTAGTTTTTATGACGAACATTTTTCCATTTACCAGCGTCTCATTCGATAAAGATTGCACAGGCATCATGATCTCCCCTTTGTTATATACAGATACGATAGACACTATGCCTCTTACCAGTTGTTTCTTCCTTACAATTGCTGCCAGTTTTGGATCGCCGGGCTGATCTTCCTGTTTTACATGAAAGCTGCTGAACAGACCCAGCATATGTTCATTTTTTATATGAAAGGTCTTCATGTAATACTCCAGGTTATCAGACATAATCGAATCTCTTACCTGGGGTTTATGATTCAGGCGGCACTCAAAATAATTTTCAATATTCCTGAAAAGGCATACCGCATCTTCATACCCCGGGCCAAGTAGTTTTTTAAAGTCCTTATCCCTTGACTGGAAAATCTTACCGGCAGCAATAAATTTATCAACTACACCCATGACTGAATCTTCTTTCAGGTTGATACCAGCTAAAATATTCATTGAATTGGGAACATCAGCAAACACCTGTTGCTGCAAAAAATGAATTGCTTCCTTATAGGAAAATTCAAGGTCTAATGGAAGAACACGGATCTTTTCTTTTTCAGGCAGATTTTTATTTAAAATGTATAGTTGCCTGTAAAATCTTGCCTCACTCTGGTTATAAAAAAAAGTGGCGGGATGCAGTTTAAAGAAGGTATCTAATATGGCTTCGTTCCCTGTAGACAAATACCTGTTAATATAGATCTTATCCAGGTAGCCAAGCTCCACCAATAAGTAGCGGAAATTAGTTTTTTGTTTCAAATACTTCAGCAGATCAAATTGGAGTTCGTGAGTATACTGTACACCGTGATTTTCTCCAATTAATATTAACTGGCTCTTCAGTAATTCTTTATCGATTACATTTTCGATCCCTGAAAGTCCATCGTTCCAGCTGGCAGAATTCTGTTTAAGATAATTAGTATACTGCAGGTTATCCTGTGCGGTAAGGGTATAGCAATAAAAAGAAAGAAGGAAAACAAGAACTGTTCTCATCAAGGTTGGGTTGCACTGCGAAAATAGTGTAGTATACTGTAAATTAAGCGATAAGAGATATCAACATAGGTTAAAAAACCAGTTTTAGGTAATTATATAAAAATGTACAGGCGAACAAATCGCTGCACATTTTAAATATGAAAAGATAATGATCCTTATCTCAGCTGGCTTGTGTCTACCCTGGACGGAGTGTCTTTACCGCTAATAATACTTTGCGCACTGATGGCAATGGCTTTAATGATCTCTGCCATGTTATCCATATCAAGCGTAGATATTTCATCGCTTACTTTATGATAATTAGGCTCTGAATCCATTTTAGAAGTTGAAATAGTATGTGCCGGAACACCTAACCTCGCAAGGGTTGCGTTATCTGACCGGTAAAATAAATTCTGCTGTGTATAAGGATCCGGATAAAACTGGAACAAAGTTCCTTCCAGATTACTCTGTAATATTTTTCCCATATCAGTTTTTTCATACCCGGTTATGTAAGCTGAATTCTTTCCCCATTTGGATTCTGTTCCGATCATTTCTAAATTAAACATGGCGATGACTTTCGCCGGATCAAACTGCCGGGAGAAATACTGCGAACCAAAGCCACCCATTTCTTCAGCAGTAAAAGCTACAAATACAAGCGTACGATTGTTGTTGTTTAATTTTTTATAATAGTTGGCCAGCATAATAACAGCAGTGGTTCCGGCTGCATCATCGTTAGCACCATTATAAATAGAATCCCCATTAACAGGTTTCCCGATTCCCAGATGATCATAATGTCCTGAAAAAATAACATACTCACCAGGCTTGGTTTTACCCGGAATAACGCCAACGACATTAGCCAGTTTTTGTTCTGTTATTTCATGTTTAGCTGAAATATAGAATTGCTGTGGCTTTAAACTTCCTAAAATAAAGACTACGGAATTATCCGCTTTGAATGCCTGGCTCTTCATTCGGGCAAGTCTTGGAAAATTGGCAGCAAATGATGAGTCTACAAGTACAATGTAATTTTTTCCTGAATAAACATACTTCGATACTTCCTGGTTAAATGTTGCACCTTTCGTGATGTCAGCGAAAGTATAACCACTCCTTTCATTTATATTCAGATCAGGTTGTGAAGTGAAGATCATAATATTTTTCTGATCAATTGGAGCTGCGTCAAATGTTGCTGTTGCACTCATAAACTTCGTTCTTACCATACTAAAAGGCTGAATAAAAGTTTTCGAACCTGTTAATGGCTGCAATCCTGCTTTTCTAAACTCGTCTGCAATAAATACCGCCGCCCTGTCTATCGAAGCAGTAAATGGTTTACGACCTTCCATTGCATCAGATGAAAGTACAGTTTCAATTCTTCTGACTTCATCAGTCGAGATCAGGTTTATATTTTTACCTGATTGTGCACCTGCAAAAAAGATGAGACACGCTGCAATAGCGGTATTGATAAATTTTCTCATGCGCTGATATTAAAAAATCCGGGTAATGTTTACCCGGATTTCGAAATTATGATTTGAATCTTATTATAAAGACATCATTTCTTTAAACTTAACAGTTTGCCTGCGGCTCACTTCTATTTTCTCTCCTCCTTTTAATTCCACCAGCAGCCCCCCGTTAAAATAGGGTTCTATTCTTTCTATCCACCGAAGGTTTATGATATGTTTTCTGTTTGCCCTAAAGAACATGCGATCATCCAGTCTTTCTTCCAGTGCATTCAATGATTTTAATATCAGTGGCTTGTGGGTAGCAAAAAATACTTTTGCATAGTTACCTACACTTTCAAATAATCTTATTTCACCAAGCTTAACAAACCAGCAGCGTTCGCCATCTTTTACAAACACCTGGTCAATTTCGGTTAGCGGGCCGCGGTTCACCAGACCATTTAATCCTTCTTTTTCACGATTGATCTCATACTGTAACTTATGGATCGCATCAGTAAGACGCTTGGGTTCAATGGGCTTCAATAAATAATCCAACGCATTTACTTCAAATGCTTTCAGCGCATATTCATCATATGCGGTAGTAAAGATCACCTTGGGCGTTTTTTCTAATTCAGCAAGCAAGTCAAAACCTGTTTTTCCCGGCATTTGAATATCAAGAAAAATAATGTCAGGGTTCAGTGTTTCAATTTTTTCAATTCCTTCATCGGCATTAGACGCTTCATCCATTACCTCGATATCAGGGAAGTCCTGCAGTAATTTTTTTAGTTCTGACCGGGCCAGTCGTTCATCATCAATGATAATGGCTTTAAGAGGCATAGAGCATTTTTTTTATGTGCAGTTAAAGTTAATTAGTTTGTTTGGACAGGAAGGATCACCCTTGCTTCTACCAGACCTCCTGCAACATCCCGGATCCTGAAAGAGGCTTTGCTTCCATATAATAGTTGCAACCGGTTATAAGTACTGGCAACACCGAAACCTTCGGAGTTTGCAACAGAACCATTTAAGTGACCAGTATTCTGCACCACGAGTTCGTGGTAATCACTTTTAAAGTCTGACCGGATATAAATTTTCCCCCCGCTTACCTGTTTACTGATACCATGTTTGATAGCATTTTCAACCAATGTCTGAAGCATCATTGGCGGCACCTGCTGATCGAGGGTATCCTCATCAATATCATATTCAACCTGGAGCCTGTCTTCAAAACGTATGTGCTCCAGGGCGAGATAATCTTTTACAATGTTTAGTTCTTTCTCAAGCGTTGTTGTTTCCATTTTTTCTGCCTGCATGCTGCTGCGTAAAATATTACTCAGCTCTGTAATAGCGGTACGGGCACGGCCAGGGTTTTCGTCAACCAAAGCCCTTATACTATTCAATGCATTAAAAATAAAATGCGGGTTAATATGTGCCTTGATGGTTTTAAGCTCCAGTTCTTTCACCATACTTTCAAGTCTTATTTTATCAAGCTGCTCTGTACGGCTTTTTTTGATGTAATGATAGGTGAAGTATAAAAGGTTCCACACCAGCAAAAGGGAAAAAGAACTTAAAGAGGCAATGGTAAATTTATTGAGGAAAGAAAGCTGTTGAGACTTTTCAGATTCAAGATGAAAATTGCTGTTAACTGTTACCGAAATAGCACCCCATAAAAAAGCGAACACCAGGGTATTTATCATCAGGTATTCTATCTGCCTGGGCAAAGAAAAATCAAGCAGTTTAAACCGCCGGATAATAAAGCGATTGAGTTGCGTGATGAAAATACCTAAACAAATATCCAGTAACAGGATAAACAGAAAATTTGGATTCGGTTTATTACGTGGCGTATAAAGAATATAATAATAGAAGCAGTTAACGATAAAATAAGTGCTCCATCCAAAAATCTGGCACCACCAATACACCGGAATTTTCTTAAACATAAGTCTACGAATTTAGTTTTGATACCCTTAAACCCGGCGGGATTTTTGATAATTGGTACATTTGGTGGCTGTCTGGTAAAAAGCCAGTGGTAAGCGTTCTAAGCGAACTAAACTGCGGGTTACGGGGTTTGTACTTTAACATCTTAATGCTTTCAAAATACTACTTTTACACTTTTAAACACCACTGAATGGAGATTTTACCAGGATCCTTACTCAAAACCATAAATAACCCTAACGATCTAAAGAAGTTAAGTAAGGACGACCTGTTCCGTGTTTGTGATGAATTACGCCAATATATAATAGATGTAGTAAGTGTTCATGGAGGCCATTTTGGTGCAAGCCTGGGTGTGGTAGAATTAACTGTAGCACTCCATTATATTTACAATACACCCTACGATCAATTGGTTTGGGATGTAGGTCACCAGGCTTACGGACATAAAATACTAACCGGCCGCCGCGATAACTTTATTACCAACAGGAAATACAAAGGACTTAGTGGTTTTCCAAAACGTTCAGAAAGTGAATATGATACTTTCGGTGTAGGACATTCCTCTACTTCAATCTCCGCTGCTTTGGGAATGGCAATGGCAGCAAAATACAAAAATGAAGAGCGCAAAACAGTGGCTGTTATTGGTGATGGGGCTATGACAGCAGGAATGGCTTTTGAAGCGCTGAACCATGCCGGCGTTGCGGATTCGGATGTATTAATTGTGTTGAATGATAATTGTATGAGCATTGACCCGAATGTTGGTGCACTAAAAGAATACCTGACAGATATTACCACTTCGCAGACGTATAATAAGTTTCGGGACGATGTATGGCACTTGCTTGGCAAACTACCCGTAGGAAAAAGATTTACCCGTGATATGGCGAGTAAACTGGAAGCCTCTATCAAAGGGATGGTAAGTAAAAGCAGCAATTTATTTGAAGCATTAAACATCAGGTATTTTGGACCGATCGACGGACATAATATTACCAAACTGGTTGACACACTACAGGATCTGAAAAATATTCCCGGACCCAAATTATTACATATAGTAACAGTGAAAGGAAAAGGATATGCATTAGCTGAAAAAGATCAAACCAAATGGCACGCTCCCGGTTTATTTGATAAAGTAACAGGTGAGATAGTAAAGAAAACTTTTACAACGCCTCAGTCACCCAAATACCAGGATGTATTTGGTTACAGTATAATAGAACTGGCTGAAAAGAATGAAAAAATTATGGCAGTAACGCCCGCCATGCCAAGTGGTTCTTCGTTAAAATATATGATGGAAAAAATGCCGCATCGTGCATTTGATGTAGGTATCTGCGAACAGCATGCTGTTACAGTAAGTGCAGGTCTTGCAACACAGGGCATGCGGGTATATTGTAATATTTATTCTTCCTTCATGCAAAGGGCCTATGACCAGGTGGTGCATGATGTGGCAATACAAAATTTAGCGGTAGTGTTTTGTTTAGACAGGGCCGGGCTTGTTGGGGAAGATGGGCCAACGCATCATGGTGCATATGATATTCCTTTCTTCCGCTGCATTCCAAATATGATAATCAGTTCGCCAATGAATGAGCAGGAATTGCGTAACCTGATGTATACAGCACAACTTTCTTCTTTACCGCATCCTATGGTAATTCGTTATCCACGGGGTGAAGGCGTTATGCCCGAATGGAGAACAGCTTTTACTGAAATAGAAATAGGCAAAGGGAGAAAAATAAAAGATGGAAGAGACCTTGCCATATTAAGCCTGGGCCATCCTGGTAATTTCGTCACCACTGCCATCCGTGAATTACGTACGATCGGGCTTGATCCTGCACATTATGATATGCGCTTTGTTAAACCGCTGGATGCAGTTTTGCTGCACGACGTATTCACTAAATTCGAAAAAATAATTACTGTTGAAGACGGAGCTATAACAGGTGGGTTCGGAAGTGCAGTATTAGAGTTCATGTCTGCTAATAACTATACTGCTGAAATTAAAATGCTTGGGATTCCTGATAGAATTATTGAACATGGGTCCCCTAAAGAACTTCACCGTGAATGCGGTTATGATGCGCAGGGAATTATTGAAACTGTAAAAGAAATGATGAAAGATAGTGTTACCGTAAACAATTTTATCGCAGGCTAAATTTGCACATGGACACATAGAAACATTTCTGAAACGTGGTAATCGATTAAATGTTTTCAGTAGAATCAGTCCCGGCATCTGTATTTACTTCTTCCTGCCTGTCGGGGTTCCATTCAACAATAAAATTATTTCTTCCTTCTCCAATGATGATTGTCATGTATTTCCCCTGTACAAGTTCCAGCATCGAAAGAAAAAGAAATATTGCATGAATCCGGTTCTGGCAAACATCAAATAATTTTTCGAATGGTACTGTTTTTTCAGTTTCTACCAGGCTCATCATATGTTCCCGGCTTTCTTCCATCGTATAATTATACCTTACCACGGTATGTACCGGCTTATTGTTTCGGTCCTGCACACGCTGCATTATCCGTTCAAACGTCTTCATCAGTTTGAACAAAGTGACGGTTTGAATTTCTGTTCCTTCCGAAGCTTCTTCACCAACCATCGAAATTTCACGCTGCAAATTGCCGCGTTTGACCATCAGCATTCTCATGGCTTCCATATCAGCCATTTGAACAGCGGCTTCTTTAAACCTTTTATACTCAAGTATTTTATCGATCAGCTCTTGTCTCGGATCGATCTCATTGCCCGACGCATCTATTTCTTTACGAGGTAAAAGCATTTTTGCTTTAATGCGCATTAAAGTAGAAATGAAGAGAATGAACTCGCTGCTTAATTCGATATTCAGTTTATCCTTGGTGTGTATATAATCGGTAAAATCTTTGATGATACGGGTGATAGGGATATTATAAATGTCCAGCTCATCTCTTTCAATAAAAAATAAAAGAAGATCAAATGGTCCTTCGAACTGTGGTAATTTGATTTGATAATTGGCCGTATTCACTGTTTCACTGTTTGTACAAAGAAAACGGAAAAACTGCAAAACTCATTTTAAACAAGCTGGCAGTTATCCACGGTTATCGGGATTAGTAGCCGGGAGTTGATGTTGCCAGTTGGCAGTTTCATTCTGTATTTGTCCGTGGCAACTATTTCTTTACAAGTGCGTCCCTTATTTCAGTCAGTAATTTTTCTGTAGCGTTAGGAAGCGGTGGGTCAGTAGTTGTTTCTTCGTGACGCCGTCTCAATGCATTGATTGCTTTAACAAACCAGAATATGACGAAAGCTAATATGACAAAATTCAGCAGAACGGTAATGAAGTTACCCCAGGCAAATACCGGCCCCAGCTTTCTTGCTTCGACAAGTGATATATGTTTTGGAACTGCTTTAGATAAGGGGATGTATACATTGCTAAAATCGGCTTTAAAGAAAATTCCAAGCAGAGGCATTACAAGGTCATTAACTACTGAATCCACGATCTTATTAAAAGCTGCACCGATAATTACACCAACAGCAAGGTCTATCACATTACCTTTGATCGCAAATTCTTTAAATTCTTTTAAAAACCCCATTCGTGTTTTTTAGTAAAGATAATTCAATCCCAAAATTCTGGCTTGATGCAAAGTAAATTCTTTGTTTGGCTCCTTTTTATAATTCTATCATTTATCTGGGGCAGCTCGTTTATTTTGATGAAGATCGGGTTGGATAATTTATCGGCTTACCAGGTAGCATCTCTTCGAATATTAAGTGCCGGGGTAATATTACTCCCCTTTGGATGGACCGCCTGGAAAAAAATACCCCGGGAAAAGAAAGGTTATGTATTCCTGTCGGGGTTAATTGGTAGTTTCTTTCCTGCTTTTCTATTTTGCCTGGCGGAAACTTATATAGACAGTTCACTTGCAGGAATTATTAATGCCCTTACTCCGCTTTTTACAATCATGCTGGGGGTAATATTTTTTGATCTTCAATTGAAAAAAAATGTCGTGGTGGGAGTTGTGATAGGTTTTACAGGACTCTGCTTGCTCCCTTTTGTAGGAACACAACCTGTTTCTTTTCAATACATCTATTACTCCTCTTTTGCTTTGATCGCAACTGTTTTTTATGGAGTGAATGTTAACTTGGTAGGACGGCATTTAAAAACTGTTAATGCTTTGTCTGTCGCCTCACTGGCATTTATTTTCCTGATCCCTGCTTCACTGATTATTCTTTTTTTTACCGGGTTCTTTAACCTGCCGGGTTATAAAATTCTCTCAGCCTCTACACTTGCATCCTGTGTACTTGGGGTAGCCGGTACCGCACTAGCAACGATTTTGTTTTATATGTTGGTTAAAAGAGCAGGCTCTGTGATTGCATCACTGGTAACTTATGCAATACCGGTTGTTGCCATTTTGTGGGGATTTTTAAGAAAGGAGTGGATCACTCCGTGGCAGGCAGGATGTCTGATAATAATATTGGGTGGCGTTTACATGGTAAATAAAAAAACTAGCCCACGCTGAGTTAGTTTCATTATCATTAATTATTTAGACCATTTAGACGGTCATCATTTCTTTTTCTTTTGCAGCGAGGTGCCGGTCTACAAGTTCTATGTGTTTATCGGTTGTTTCCTGTACTTCTTTTTCCGCTCCTTTAGCAAGGTCTTCACTTAACCCGTCCTTTTGAAGTTTTTTAATTTCTTCCATTGCATCCCTTCTGATATTGCGGATGGCAATCTTTGAATTTTCTCCTTCAGCAGCGGCTCTTTTTACCAATTCCCTTCTTCTCTCTTCTGTTAGCGGAGGCATGAACAACCTGATCTGAATCCCATCATTCTGCGGAGTTACGCCAATATTTGCCATTAAAATAGCTCGTTCAATCCCCTGAATTGTATTTTTTTCCCAGGGTTGAATACTTAAAGTTCTGGCATCGAGAGAAGTGACATTTGCCACCTGGTTAATAGGCGTAGGTGATCCATAATAATCAACAGTTATTCCATCAAGCATTGCCGGACTTGCTTTCCCCGCCCGAATTTTAACCAGTTCGATTTCAAGATGAGATATGGCTTTCTTCATAGAAGACGCCATGTCTTCAATGATCAGGTTAAGATCTTCAGTCATAATTTAGGATTTAACAGCGGCAAAGCTAAAGAAAAGGCTTGTTTCAGAAAGTCAGTATTAATTATTACTGGCCTCTTCCACGTTTTCAGACATATTGATAGCCGGAGAAAAAAATGTCACCAGCTTCATATCCTTTTCTGCCGCTTCCATTGCAGGCTCATTGATGATATTGTTGATGACTCTTAACTGGTATCTTGGTTTGTTAAGATACAATAAGCAAATACCTGAGAAAAATAAGGCTGCCATAAATATGATCAGTAGTGTGGAGCCGAATGGTTGCGCTACAAAGGCAATGACGGCAAAAAACATGCTTGCAGCAGCGATTGAAAAAGTAATATTTCTGTGAGACATGCCGCGATCCAGTAACAAATGGTGCACGTGATTTCTATCAGGACTAAATGGTGACCTTCTATGAAATATTCTAATGCTAAATACCCGCAGCGTATCCATTAATGGTAATAATAGAATTCCAAAACCTACGGCAGGTGCTGAATTTATTACAGTTGTATGAAACGAAGGAGCAATTTCAATGAACTTAATTACAAGTATTACATTAACCAGCCCGATCAGCATTGAACCTGTATCACCCATGAATATCTTAGCCGGTTGATAATTATAAATCAGGAAACCCAAAAGACTACCTGCCAATGTAAACGAAAGAATCGCATAGGGTACATTACCATTTACGAAGAATAAAGAGCCGAAAATGCAACATGATATCATTCCCAATGTTCCTGCTAAGCCATCAATTCCATCAATCAGGTTAAATGCATTGATCACAACGATCATTGTAAAATAAGTAAGTAAACAACTGGACGTAGGATCAAGTTCATTTATTCCAAAAAAGCCATGCATGTTACCAATCAGCAAGTGGCCTTTGAAAATGAGGATAGTAGCCACTAATAACTGGCCAATAAATTTTTTTAATGGAGAGATAACCACTAAATCGTCTTTTACCCCTAAGAAAAAAATAATGAAAAAAGCAGCAAGATAATATTGAAACTCACTGGTCGCATGATTTATAGCTAATACTATAAACAGGCTCAGCACAAATCCACTATATATTCCAATTCCGCCTAAGGATGAGATGGGAATCTTGTGTATCTTCCTTTCATTTGGAAGGTCATATAGCTTTTTTTCCTGTGCTATATTAATTATTACCGGAATTGCGTAAAAAGTAACCAAAAAAGCGAATATCCCTCCAATTAAAATTTGTTCCATGTAGGGTAGTTTTTATTAATCATGCTGCACTGTCCTTTGGGGGGTAAGGGCCTGCAAAATAGTTAAATTTTATTAAATTCTATAGTTCAAGGCACTCAATTTTTAATCCAAAATGGCACTTGTTTTTGCCTCTGCTTTTTATTTTATAATAGATTTGCCCATAAAGTTTTAAAAAATGACTGATGTTCGCCAGCTTCAAAACATTGCATCACAGGTAAGAAGAGACATTGTCCGTATGGTTCATGCAGTGCAAAGCGGCCACCCGGGAGGCTCGCTTGGATGCGCCGATTTTATGACCGCTCTTTATTTCAATACTATGGAGCATAATCCCCATTTTTCGATGGATGCCGTAGGAGAAGATGTATTTTTTCTCTCAAATGGCCATATTTCCCCTGTTTTTTACTCGGTTCTTGCAAGAAGCGGATATTTCCCAACCCCGGAACTGGGTAGTTTTCGTAAACTTAATTCAAGACTGCAGGGACACCCCACCACGCATGAACACTTGCCCGGAATAAGGGTGGCCAGTGGTTCACTCGGACAGGGATTAAGTGTAGCCATAGGCGCGGCATTATCAAAAAAAATGAATGGGGATGATAAAACAGTGTTCTCTCTGCATGGAGATGGTGAATTACAGGAAGGACAAATATGGGAAGCGGTTATGTTTGCTTCTGCCAATAAAGTTGACAACCTTATTTCCACTATTGATTTTAATGGTCAGCAAATAGACGGACCTACTGAAAAAGTATTATCACTTGGAAATTTACGGGCAAAATTTGAGGCTTTTGACTGGCAGGTGCTGGAAATGAATGGTAATGATATGAATGAAGTGGTTAACACATTAGATAAGTCGAAAACACTTACAGGAAAGGGTAAGCCAACATGCATTTTAATGCATACTATCATGGGCAAGGGAGTAGATTTTATGGAAGGCAAACATGAATGGCATGGGATAGCTCCTAATGATGAACAATTGAAAAAAGCACTTGATCAGCTACCGGTAACGCTGGGCGATTATTAATTCTGACTCTTTAAAGAAAAAAGTTGCAAAGAAGCTTTTCTCGAGGGAAACCAGGAAGCAAAAACCGTTACAAGTAAAATAGTAGCTGAGACCAAAATAAAGTCGCCGGGAAGCATTTTTACCGGGTAATAATCGATCACGAACGAACCCCCGGTTAACTTAATCAGCTTATATTTTACCTGCAATACACATGTTATCACTGCAATTAATAGACCTGCAGTGCCGCCTATTCCAGCCAAAACCAATCCTTCATATAAAAAAAGTTTTTGTACCGAAGTATTATTCATTCCCATTGCTTTCAACACAGCAATATCTTTTTGCTTTTCAAGAACAAGCATAGTAAGAGCTCCTATCATATTAAAAGCCGCAACAATCAGGATCAAACAAAGAATACCATAAACAACCCACTTTTCCACCTCCATCACGGTGTAAAGACTTTGATTTTGCTCGAAACGGGTCTGCACCGCGAAATTTTTTCCTAACACTTCACTGATCTTTTTTTTGATTTCAGTAATGGCATTATCATCCGGCAAATTTGTCTTTATCTCCAGAGCAGTACATTCATCAGCCTGCAAATTCAGCATGTATTGCATAAATGCAAGATTGGTGAACGCATATTTATTGTCGAATTCCTGTTGAATGGTAAAACTTCCTGCCGTTGTTGCGTTATAAGAAAGCATTGCCTGATCAATTGACGTTCCATGCGCATCCCTGTTTGGCAGGTAGATAGTAAGCTGCTCAAGATTAAGACCCGGGTTTGCCCCAATTGCGTTTGCTATCCCCGAACCCAAAACCAGTTTGGGAGCATCGGTAGTTCCCAATTCATATTTTCCTTTTTCGAGGTGCCTGTCTATATTGTTAATTCTTATGTAAGAAGTATCAACGCCTTTTATATAAGGAATCGCCTGGTAATCGCCATTCGCCAGCAGCGCCTTTTCTTCAATAACCCGGCTGATCCCAGTAATACTATTTACCTGGAATAACTTCTTTTTATCTGCATCTGTAAAATGAAAATATTTGCCTGAGACCGATACGACCTTCACATCAGCATAAAAATCTCCGTAAAGACTTTTTACCAACCCTTCAAATCCATTGAAAACACTTAATACAATAATTAATGCCGCGGTTCCTACGGCAATTGCCAGAACGCTGATCCATGCAATGATATTAATAGCATTGATCGATTTTTTTGACTTGAAATATCGCCATGCAAACAGTAAATACAATTCAGGATAGTTTAGAGATTAATCTTCGTTGCCTTGATCTTTATCTTCCTTTTTAATTTTATTAAGGAGTTCTTCCATTTTAAACACGTTATCAAGCGTATCATCTTTAAAAAAATGTAAAACAGGTATTCTGCGCACCTGGTGCTTAATTCTTTCTGCCAGTTCTTTCTTCACTTCCCAGGCCCTGTCTTCTATTTTCTTCATAGTAGCATTTTCATCGGCTACTTTAAAAAGACTAATGTATATACGTGCCTCTAAAAGGTCGGGCGTTATTTTGACTGAAGAAATAGAAACCATACCTCCATCAAGCATACTCATACCTAATCTTCTGAAGATATCATTCAGATTTTCCTGTAAGACGCTTGCTACCTGCCTTTGTCTTTTTCCTTCCTCCATTGTTAACTGTTTATTGGTGGTAAAATTAGTTACTTTGCAGGTTTTAAGCTGTAATGAATTCATGAAGCGTTTTTCAAGGATATTTTTTTATTTAAGGGATAAAAAACAGAACATTTTTCTTTATGTTTTGTTCAACCTTCTCTCGGTTCTTTTTTCGCTGGTATCGCTTGCGATGCTGGCACCTTTCCTGCAATTGTTGTTCGGAAAAGAGCAACTTGTTCATTCTGCTCCTGCAGTGGATTTTTCTGCGACCGGCGTCTTGCAATACCTTAAATTTTATTTAAGCAGCTTGATCCGAATCCATGGCGAAACATATGCTTTAGCCGTCATTTGCCTGCTGATCATCGTATCTATCTTTTTCAAAAACATGTTCACCTACCTCTCATACCGGGTATTAGCACCAATGAGAAATTATGTAATGACGAAATTGCGTTCTGACCTGTATGGAAAGATACTTGAACTTCCTATCGGCTACTTTACGGAACAACGTAAAGGCGACATTATCAGCCGGATGAGCAACGATGCCAATGAAATTGAATGGAGTGTGATGAGTACAATGGAGGGGTTAATGAAAGATCCGCTAACCATAATCATTATCCTGGTCGCCTTAATTTTCCTGAGCCCTGTACTTTCTTTATTCCTTCTTGTATTATTACCCGTAACTGCTTTTATCATTGGCCGGGTAAGCCGTTCATTAAAAAAACAGTCCACTGTATCGCAGGAACAACTTGGCGTTTTAATGTCCATACTGGATGAAACGTTAACAGGCTTGCGGGTAATAAAAGCATTTAACGCAGAAAAATTACTCGGTGGAAAATTTTTTTCAACGAATAATACATTAAATCATATTCGCAATAAAATGAATTTCAGGCGGGACCTGGCTTCGCCATTATCCGAATTTTTAGGTGTAGCAGTTTTGTGTTGCATATTATGGTTCGGCGGGCAACTTGTGCTAAATAACTCAGCGGGGTTAAGAGCTGATAGCTTTATCACCTATATTCTTTTCTTTACCCAGATCATTAATCCTTCCAAGTCTTTGTCAACTGCTTTTTATAATGCCCAGCGTGGTGCCGCCGCGATAAAACGAATAGAAGAAGTACTACAAACGCCTGTTACTGTTACTGATCCCTTACATCCAAAACAATTACAAAACTTTTCGGATAAGATAGAATTCAAAAATGTTAGTTTCCAGTACGAAGATGTTGTTATACTTAAAAACATAAGTTTCGTTATTGAAAAAGGCAAGACCATTGCCCTTGTGGGCTCTTCAGGAGCGGGTAAATCTACCCTGGCCGATCTTGTTCCGAGATTTCATGATGTCAGCAGTGGGGAACTTTTAATAGATGGAATAAATATTAAAGAGTATTCGCTCTCATCTCTCCGCGATCAAATGGGTATTGTAACACAGGAGCCAATTTTATTTAATGACAGCATTGCGAATAATATTGCACTGGGAAAGGCTGAAGCAACAATTTCAGAAATAGAAGATGCGGCAAAAATTGCAAATGCATACCAGTTTATCATTAATAAAGAAGGCAGGTTCGAATCTAATATAGGTGACAGAGGTACCAAATTAAGCGGCGGTGAAAGACAAAGGTTAACCATAGCAAGAGCCGTTTTAAAAAATCCGCCGATTCTCATCTTAGACGAAGCAACTTCTTCCCTTGATACAGAAAGTGAAAGACTTGTTCAGGATGCAATCAATAAAATGATGCAGAACAGAACTTCGATCGTTATTGCGCACCGTCTAAGCACTATTCGTCATGCAGATGAAATCATCGTATTACAAAAAGGCGAAATAGCAGAGCGTGGAACTCACGAAGAGTTACTCAATAAAGGCGGTATTTATCATCGCCTTGTGCTGATGCAGGAGGTAAAATAACGCTGGAAACTAATTAGCATTAGCATTTTTATATTCAAAGTTTTTTTTCATTTGGTCGCTATAAAAGTGGCATTCACCTCATTTCCTTTCCCCGGAATATTTCAAAAGATATTTTTGCCGCTTTGTTAGCAACAGCTGGCAATCAGATTTGGTACGGGTCGCCTTTCCAGGCGACCCATTTTTTGCTATAAGCCAGCAAAAAAAATTAATTGTTGAAGCTTATTGCTGGAAGAGTTCTTATCTTAAAGTCGCATTACATTAAGGACACCATTTCGATTGCAATAAACTGCTGCTGCGCATATGAGAACCGCCTTTCATAAAATGCTGCGATCATTTTGCCCGACCGTTTTTCTATTTTTTGCGTATACCATCCCTGTTTCATTAGTGGCACAAAAAATTGCCACCGTTGAAGTTGACCTGGCAAAAGACATGGCCGGCCTGGATATTCCGGTTCATATTAACCTGGATGCAATTAGTTTTCTCCCTGACTCCTCGATCGCGATGGTGGAAGTGCAGGGAAATAACAGGATCCCGGTATTATATCAAATTGAAAATAAAGGGCAGAGAATTTTATACTGGATCATCAGCAATAGTACAGGCAAAAAAAGGGTCTTTGAATTGACTAAAGGCAGGCCTTATCAAATTACAGAACATATTACTTCTACTGCAGAAAATGGTTTCTTAACCATCGCCTCAAAAAATAAAAACCTTTTACGTTATAATTATAAAACCATGTATCCGCCAACGGGTGTTGATACGGTTTTTAAACGGAGTGGTTTCATTCATCCTTTATGGTCCCCGCACGGGCAGGAACTAACCCGCATAAATGCTCCTGATCATTATCATCATTTTGGCTTATGGGATCCCTGGACACATGTGCTGTTTGAAAAAGACACCGTTGATTTCTGGAACCTGAAAAGTAAACAGGGTACTGTTCGTTTTGCCAATTTCGTATCTATAAATGATGGACCTGT
This sequence comes from Chitinophagaceae bacterium, assembly GCA_028288595.1. Classification (GTDB taxonomy): domain Bacteria; phylum Bacteroidota; class Bacteroidia; order Chitinophagales; family Chitinophagaceae; genus JAQBNK01. Next base: position 19,909 of record JAQBNK010000142.1, on the reverse strand, counting down.
TTATGCAGACTTCCAGGCTTTGCACGAGCATGTTGCTTTTAAAAAAGATGGGAGTGAAAAAGCAGCGTTGAATGAAATGCAAACTGTGCGTATTTATCAACCCCGGGAAAATGCAGATTACTATATTGCTGATATCACCATACAATTAAATTGTGCTTCTGTTAGTCCCGTGGTTTTAGAAGAGTATCGTTATGGCGGGCTCGGGTGGAGAGCAACAGAAAAATGGAATGATACCAATAGCGAGACCCTCACTTCAGAAGGTAAAACCCGTAAAGATGCCGATGGTTCAAAAGCACGCTGGGTTATTGTACAGGGAAGTATTGATGATGATTATGCAGGTGCAGTAATGATGAGTTACCCTACCAATTATAACTATCCTGAACCATTAAGGATATGGCCCGAAAAAATGAATGGCCGTGGCGACGTATATGCGAATTTCTCTCCTACAAAAGATAAAAGCTGGGCATTGAACCCGGGGCAGGATTACGTATTGAAGTATCGTTTTCTTGTTTATAACGGACATGTATCAAAAGAAAGAGCCGAGGCTGCATGGCAGGCATTTGCAAACCCGCCTGTAATCACAATTAAATTAAAATAACACTAAAATAAATCCATGATATCAATTTTAAAAAATACCTGTAAAGCTTTTTTACTACTGGTGCTTTTATCCTGTTGTTTTTCGGCAATAGCAAAAGATAAAGATCCGCTTAAGAATATTAAAGTGCTGGTCTATATAAAAAATGGTAAGGGCTATGTGCATGATAATATTCCAAATGCCGTTAAATGCATTCAAAAGCTGGGACAGGAAAATGGTTTCAAAGTAGATGTATCAGATACTGCTATCATTTTTACAGAAGACAATCTTAAGCAATACACGATGCTCATTTTTCCAAGCACTAATAATGACGTCTTCGATACTGATGCGCAGCGTGTAGCTTTTATGCGTTACATCGAAGCTGGCGGAGGTTTCGTAGGCATACATTCTGTAACCGGTACAGAACGAAACTGGAAATGGTTCAAACAAATGCTGGGCGGAACTTTTGCTTGGCACGCCAAAAATCAAACCTTTACTGAAAAAGTAATTGACCCTTCTCATCCGTCTGTACAAGGTGTTCCTAAAGTTTGGGAAAGAGCGGATGAATGTTATTTTGCTAAGGAACTTTATCCGGGGATTAAAGTTTTAATGGCACATGATTTTACTACCCTGAATCAAAACGAAGCAGATAAGATCAAAACGTTTTCAGCACCCTATGCAGAACTTTACCCTTCCGTATGGTACCAGCAATACGACGGCGGTAATGTTTGGATCACTGCACTTGGGCACAACAAAGAAAATTATATGGAGCCTGTTTTCATCAATCATATTTTCCAGGGAATAAAATTCATTGCGGGCCAGGCAAAAAAACTGGATTTTAAAAAAGCGTATGCAGATTCAAGAGATACACCCTTACGATATTGATCAACAAAAAATTACATCACACTATAACTTGCCATTATGAATAAAAATAACAACAAATCATTCAGCAGGAGAGACTTTGTAAAGACCGCAGCCAAAAGTGCTGTAGTTGGCGGGGTGGCCATGACGGGTTTCCCGACTATTGTTCCAGCTTCCGTATTCGGAAAAAATGCGCCGAGTAATAAGGTAAATATCGGGCAGATTGGAATTGGCCGCATAGCCCGCACACATGATCTGGCTGAGACATTTAAATATGATACGGCCCGCATCATGGCGGTTGCCGATGTAGATCGGACACGTCTTGAAAGCGGAAAAAAAATGATTGAAGGATGGTATGAAAAGAAAACAGGCCAATCAAATTATATCGATGTAAAAATTTATGATGATTATCACGACCTTCTTCATAATAAAGATATTGATGCAGTGATCATCAGCACGCCGGATCACTGGCATGCACAACCTGCTATTGAAGCGGCACTTGCAGGCAAACATATCTATTGTCAGAAACCTACTTCTCTTACAATCGAAGAAGGCAGAACAATGAGTGATGTTGTGCGTAAATCAGGAGTGGTTTTTCAATTGGGCAGCCAGCAACGTTCGCTAAATCCGTGGCCCCAATTTAAACAGGCCTGCGAACTTGTAAGAAATGGCAGGATAGGAAAACTGCATACCGTTCGCGTTGGATTGCCGGGCGATCCTCCTGGTGGTATAACAACCGAGATGCCGGTGCCCGCTAATTTTAATTATGATATGTGGCTGGGCTCTACTCCATATGTTTATTATACACTTGACCGCGTTCATTCACTTACTGATCCAAACTCGCGTGGTGGATGGTTACGCTGCGAACAGTTTGGCGCAGGGATGATCACCGGCTGGGGCGTGCATCATATAGATATTGCACACTGGGGTATGAACACGGAGTTAACAGGACCGGTTGAAGTTGAAGCAACAGCAGAATTTCCTAAACAAGGTTTATGGAATGTCCATGGAGATTTCCAGGTAAAAGCTAAATATGCGAATGGAGTTGAAATGTACATCAGCGGGAAAGATCCGAATGGAATAAGGTTCGAAGGAAGTGATGGATGGATATTTGTTTCCAGAGGTAATGTTGGCGTTACTGCTTCAGACCCAACATCCGGTAATAACACCCAAAACAAAGCGTTCAACGCAAGTAATCCTAAAATATTAACATCGGTAATCGGTCCAAATGAAACTCATTTGTATGCAAGTCCCGAACAACATGGTAACTGGCTTGATTCTATTTTAAATAAAAAGCAGAACATTAGTCCGGCCGAAGTAGCACACCGTTCGTGCAGTGCATGCCTTATTGCGCATGCAGCTATGAAAACCGGAAAAAAATTGTACTGGGATCCTGCAAAAGAAGTTTTTAAAAATAATGTTGAAGCGAATAAATTATTATCAAGGCCGCAACGTTATCCTTATGGAACTAATTACGTGGTTAATAAAAATGCATAGCATATTATTTCGCAATAAAAAAACCCGCACAAATATGTACGGGTTTTTTTACCTGGTTATTTATTCTTTTAGTATCTGCCATCTTTTTTATCTGCTGAACGGCCCAGTACGTAACCACCACCGCCACCGAGTATAGCACCTATTGCACCACCCAACACACGGTTATGTTTAGAAACAACCGCTCCGATAACAGCCCCGGCACCACCACCGATTGCTGCACCTTTTGCTGCTTTACTCCATCCTTTTTTCTGAGGTATAGGAGCATATACAGGCGCTGTTGTTGCAGATCCGCTCTGGTAAACACTGGAGTTACCTGAACCTGATGAACTGCGTGAAGAAGTATGATGTGCTACACTGCGTGAACTTGATCTTCTCGCCGGAGCACTTGTATGATGCACTACCGGCGCTGCGGGTTGTTGCACATAGATAATCTGCGGTTGTGTTTGCGGAACCTGCGCAGTTGAAAATTCACGCTGGTATTCAGCCGTTGCATTTTGTTTTGCTTTCCAGTTTTTAAATTCAGAAAGGCCTGAAGTATCAGAAACTTTAAAACTTATTTCTTCACCTGGTTTACCCGCATTATTTGAGGGCTTGCTGTTACATGCTGCTGCAGCTATGACAACAATACTAAGAATAGGAATAATTTTTTTCATAAGGATGTTTTTAAAATTAATAATCGGGTTTGTAGCTGTATTAGAGAAAATTGTGCCATTCAAAAGAATCAGTGCATACTTAACATTTTTCGTTTTTGATCATTAAAAACCAGTGTTTTATTTCGAATAATACTTAACAAAAAAGCATTAACGTAATGAAAGATCTTATTAAAGAATGCTTCTAGGTTTGACCTCGTGCTTTCAAATATGTTTAAAGACAGATGCTAAAGGAACGTTAGAGAAAACATGAGCTTACTGTATGCCATTAAAAAAAGCCATTGAATACAATGGCTTTTTTAATTCTCTTTGTTGTTCGTTGTTAATAGTATCTATTGCTACTAGTGATGTAAACATTTAGTTCATCCCTGCTCGACTGGCTGGGAAACAGATCATATAACTGCTGCATAAATGCAGAAGGATCAGTGATGTTTCTATAGGACAATTTCGCCAGTTCAAGCCTGCTGGCCTCGCTGGTTACTAAGGATAACAATTGTCTTACCTGGCTGGCTGAAAAATAATATGCTGTATTACTAAATGCATCTCTGAGCGCATTTACTTTACTAACCTGGAATATATGGTCACGGGTCGTTTGCAATAGTTGATTAAATGCAACATCATTCATAGCTACCCTGTTATTATAGGGGTAATCATTATTTGTTGTGCCGGGAACATTAATTGTTCCGCCTGTATTAGATCCGCCATTTACTCTTATAAAACTATTCAGATCGTCCCTGCTGGACTGGGTATTAAACAAATCATACAAAGAAGAAAAAGATGCAGGATCAGAAACCCTTGCATAAGACAATTTGGCTAAGCTTAACCTGTCTGATTCAGCATTTATACCAGAGAGTAATTGTCTAACCTGTGCCGTGCTATAATAATAACCAGATGTATTAAATGCATCTCTTACAGCTGTAACGCGGGAAGGCTGCGTCCATTTGCTGTTAACATTTTGTAATACCTGGTTGAACTGGTAAGTATCCATGGCAATGCGGTTATTGTAGGGATTGTTACTATAACTGCCGTTATCATAAACACCGTTGTTATTATTATTGCCATTATTGTAACCGCCATTATTGTTATTATAACCACCATTATTATTTATACCGGTGTTATTATTTATACCGGTGTTTATACCTCCGCCACCATTCACGTTAATATAATTGTTAAGCTCATCCCTGCTGGACTGGCTATTGAATAAGTCGTTCAATGAAGAAAAGTTATTTACATCAACAACATGGCTCCATGAAAGTTTAGCAAGCGATAATCTTTCAATCTCTGCATTTACCATAGAAAGTAATTGCCTTACCTGCACAGTGGTATAATAGTTATCTCCGCTAAAACCATCCCTGATGGCACTTATTTTACCTGCCTGTGTAAATTTGCTTCTTACATTTTGCAGAAAATTATTGAACTGGTAAGCATCAATTGCTACCCTGTTGTTAGGATAATTATTCCCACCATTATTACCATTATTGTATCCACCGTTATTATTGTAGCCACCATTGTTATTATTGTAGCCACCATTAACATTGCCATTTATCCTTACTTCATTGTCTAATGCATCCCTGCTGGACTGACTGTTGAATAAATCATATAGCTGAGAAAAATTAGTTGGATCAACAATGTGCGAATAGGACAACCTTGCCAGTTCAAGCCGGTTAGATTCGCTATTCACCAGGGATAATAACTGGCCAACCTGTGTGGTAGTAAAATAATAACTGTTATTGTTGAATGCATTTCTGACCGCTGTCACTTTTAATGGTTGAAGAATTTTTCCTCTCACACTTTGATACAACTGGTTAAAAGTAGCATTGCTCATCGCCGTGGCATTCATATTATTATTGTTACCATAAGCGCCGTTATTATTACCATAACCACCATTGCCTGTGTAAGGTCTTTCACTAAAAGAAACCTGTCCGCCGGCTCTTACTGTTATAAACATATCATATCCCTGCCTTAATTGAAAAGTATTGGAATAGATAGCTCTATTATTACTACCTGCATTGTATACATCGTCCGAATTGGCCCTGTAAATCTCCAGATTATGCGTACCCAGTGGCAGGTTAGTGAGAGTGATAACCTGCTGTCCTGTGCTTCCTATCCTGCTGTTGGTTCCGTTGGATGAATAGCTTCTTCCATCTACAACTGCCTGGTAATTCCGGGCGGAATTGTTATTGTTACTACCTGCAAAAGATATAGATACTGTTTGTGCTATTATTGCTGAGGCTGACATAATACAGCCAAACAACAAAAGGAATCCTCTTTTCATATGCCTCTTTTTATTTACACCAAGTGAAACAAAGTTTATACCACCATACCAACAGCAGCCTGAAAGCAAAACTCCTCCGGGCCGGAAAAATATCATAACATGTTAGCAGTAATGATCTTATTGCTCATTACTACGACATATCACAAATCTTCTTAACAGCAGTACTCAATTAGTTTAAGTGTAGTAACCAGGCTAACAGCCATGACGGGGAATCTCTGCAACTTGTCTTTACTCCCGAGCAAAAAAAATGCTTATATCTTTGCGCCCCCACAAAAAAGAATTATGAGTATTAAGGTAATAGCGTTTGATGCGGATGATACCCTTTGGATTAATGAGCCTTACTTCCAGGAAACGGAAAAAGAATTTTGTATACTGATGGAAAATTATCTTCCTCATCATACTATCTCAAAAGAACTGCTTGAAATAGAAATTAAAAATCTCCCCTTATATGGCTATGGAATAAAAGGATACACACTTTCAATGATAGAAGCTGCCTTAAAAATATCCGATAAAACCATTGATGTTTCAGGAATAGAAAGGATCATTGATTTTGGTAAAGCTCTACTGGCAAGACCAATAGAATTACTGGAAGGCGTTGAAGAAATTCTGGTGGCTTTAAAAGATAGATACAGGCTGGTAGTTGCTACAAAGGGCGATTTGCTTGACCAGGAAAGAAAATTGAAGAATTCTGGTATTGAACATTATTTTCATCACATAGAGATCATGTCTGATAAAAAAGAGAAGGACTATCAGAAACTAATCAAACACCTCGACATTCATCCTTCTGAATTTTTAATGATAGGCAATTCTTTAAAATCAGATGTGCTTCCCGTACTTGCTATTGGTGGTCACGGATACCATGTGCCTTATCATACCACATGGGCGCATGAGCAGGTAGAGCACCATGTGGATCATGAAAATTTTAAGGAAGTAAGTAACCTGAAAGAAATTTTGACTTACTTGCCCTGATGAAACAAAAGCTGGACTTAGAAACATGGAAGCGCAAAGATCATTTCCATTTTTTCAGAAAGTTTGAAGAACCATTTTTTGGTGTATGTATCCACGCAGATTGTACAATAGCCTATCACAAAACAAAAGCTGCTGGCATTTCGTTTTTTCTTTATTACCTGCACAAATCACTCATTGCAGCAAATGCTATCGAACCTTTCCGGTATAGAATAGAAGGCGACGATGCCATTCTGTATGATGCTGTTCATGCATCGCCAACGATCAACAGGGAAGACGGAACATTTGGTTTTGCTTATATGGATTATCATGAAGACTTCTCTTCGTTTGAGAAAAGTGCGCAGCAGGAAATTGATAAGGTACAAAACTCAAAAGGGCTGATACCTGCGGTATCCGGTGAGAATGTGATCCACTACTCCTCAGTTCCATGGCTGAACTTTACTTCTCTTTCCCACGCAAGGGCTTTTTCATTTAAGGATAGCATTCCTAAAATTTCGTTTGGTAAAATGACTGAAGATAGTCATGGAACCAGGACAATGCCGGTGTCTGTTCATGCACATCATGCGCTTATGGATGGCTACCATGTGGGGGAATTCGTGAATCTTTTTCAGCAATTATTAAATGAAAGATAAAACTCAATTTTGATGCATTTATGCGGCATTACTGGCTACTGTACGCTTTGTTAAATATTAAAGATCAATGATTTACACACTTGGCAGGGTTTTAGCATTACCCTTTATACAATATTTGAAATAAAAAAACTTATTATGAAAAAGATGATTCACGTATTAGGCCTGGCAATTGGTTTAGCCATTGTTCCGGGTGTTTATACTTCAACACAGGCGCAAACAAAAATAAAATCTAAAACAACACATCCCAGCCGTACTAAGAAAAGTACACTGATAGGCGCTGGTGCAGGTGCTGTAGCAGGTGCTCTTATTACGCATAAAGCAAGCGGTGCTTTAGTAGGTGGCGCTGTAGGCGGCGGTGCCGGTTATTTATATGGTAAGCACAGGACAAAAAAATATGGCCATCTTCCGGCTAAAACAAAATATAAACGCGTTCATTAATTTGGTTCAGGTGTACTGGAGGCCGGGCAGGTTGCCCGGCTTTTTTATTGCATTATACCTGTGTCCGCAAAGAATGTTTACCAAAAAGGACACAAGGGAATACACAAAGAACACTATAAATGCAGCCATGTTTCTATGCGCAGCTAAACTGCAGATCCCATTAGCACAGGAGCTGAAAGGAGCGTCGCAAGCATGCCGAATAGAATTGTTTAACCGGAAACAAAAAAGCACTCTTAAACAAGAGTGCTTTTTTTATAACTGATAAAATTATTAAACTAAAACTGGTCTTCTTACCGGCTCAGGTTTTAATCTTCCCATCCAGACTTTTTTGCCCTGTAATCTTCTAACGCCAAACATAATTCCGACAAAAATGAAAAAGAATGGTCCGAGAAAACCTAACAACGCGATATATTTTGTGCCATAGAATCTCTCCATCGGTCTTCTTAACCGCTGTGAAATGATATACATGCTCGGCACCATTACGAGCGTGAGGAAGAAAGAAAATATTAACCCGAAAATGATGGTCCAGCTTAATGGTCCCCAGAAAACGACGCTGTCTCCGCCAAAGAAAATATGCGGGTTAAGATGCTGGAAGAAAGAAACGAAATCAATATTAAATCCAACAGCAAGCGGTAACAATCCTAAGATAGTTGCCAGTGCGGTTAACAGTACAGGTATGATACGAATTCTTCCCGCCTGTATCGCAGCTTCCCGTGTTCGCATGCCTCTTCCCCGCAGTTCATCTGTAAATTCAATTAACAGGATCCCGTTCTTAATTACAATACCCGCCAGGCCTATAATACCAACACCCACCATGATGGTTGCCATCGTCATTCCTGTAATTGCATAGCCAAGAAACACGCCTATGATAGAGAAAAATATTTCTGTTAATACGATAAACGGTTTGCTTAAACTATTAAACTGCAGAACAAGTATCAGAAAGATTAATAACAATGCGAGAATAAGCGAGGTTCCCAGGAAGCTCATTGTTTCTGCCTGTTGTTCACTTTCACCTGTTTGTTTAATCGTTACATCTGCAGGAATTTTTGACCTGCTTTTAAAGTCTTCAATTTTTGTGGCCAGTTCTTTATTAATTACCGGCGTCATAGTTGGATCGAGCACCATCGATTGTAACTGGATGGTACGTTTAACGTTTTTTCTTTTAACAGCACCCGTTGTATTTGTATAATCAACAGTTGCAACCGCGTTTAATGGAACCTGTCTTATAGCGCCGGAATTAAAATCACGGAAAGTGATACGCATGTTCATGAGGTCAGCAATATTATTTCGTGTCAGCTCATTATAACGTAACTGAATTTTATATTCATCTTCACCATCTTTCAGCTTACTTACTTCCTGGCCAAATACTGCAGTACGAATCGCCATACCGATCTGTCCCGTACTTATACCTTCACGCAACGCTCTTTCCCTGTCTACATTTATAGTGATCTCAGGATTCAGCAGATCAACATCGAGTAATAAATTTTCGATGCCGTTTACTTTATTGGTATCAAGATAATTTTTAAGATCAAGCGCAACTTTGGAGATTGATTCAAAATTGTCCCCTACCACTTCAATATTAACAGGAGGATCTGTGGGAGGGCCTGCATCTTCCTGTCCAACTTCTACTGAAGCACCGGGAATACCCTGCACCACATCTCTTATTTGTGTTAAATAAGGTGCGGTACTTTTTCCATTACGTTTATCAAACTCTACGAATGAAACCTGCAGCCTTCCTAAATTGGATTGTGTACTCCTGTTGTTATCTCTCGGGTTATTTGCACTGATGGCAACGTTCGAAATAATACTTTCTACAACGCTACCGGGTGCGCCGGGTTTTTCTTTTTCTAATACTTTGCGTACACGCCCTTCTAAAATTCTTGTAACAGAATCTGTAGTGGCTGCTTTAGTGCCGACAGGCATTTTTAAATATACATATACAAAATGCGGGTCACCGCTGGGAAAGAAAGGTTTTGGATTATTTCGAATGATCAATGCTACAATAGCTATAAAAAATAATCCGAATAAAGAAGCGAACATGTATGCAGGTCTCTTTCCTATCAACACCCAGCGAAGTAATTTTTCGTAACGGTTCATCAGGCCGGGTAAAACTCTTTCCTGGAAATAATGAATCACGTTCCTTAGCAGGAAGGCTTCCAGCATCACCATCAGATCGATAAAGATGAAAAAGTTACCCATGCCATGCCAGCCGGCTAAATTAAAGAGCACTCCAAATGCGAGGAAGGTCCAGAACCACCAGGTTTTAAAAATATATTTTTTAGGTTTTTCATATTGCCTGCCTTCAGGTTTCATGAAGCTAACAGCAAACACGGGGTTCATGATAAAGGCTACTATTAATGATGCAGTGAGGGTTAATATCAGCATCACCGGCAAATAGATCATGAACTTACCGATCAGTCCTTTCCATAACAATAAAGGAAAGAAAGGAGCCAGTGTCGTAGCTGTTCCCGCAAGTACGGGAACGAAAACTTCCCCTGCTGCTTCTTTTGCAGAGCGGACAATCGGGACCTTCCCGTTGTTATAAATACGATGGGTATTTTCGATTACCACGATCGCATCATCCACAATTATTCCGAGCCCGAATAACAACGCAAACAGTACAATAAAGTTGAGGGTTATGGGTGAGCCGATCAGTAAATCTCCCAGTGGTAAAAACATAAAAGCGACAAACACAGATAAGGGAACACTCAGGGCAACAAAGAATGCATTGGTAACGCCCATGAAGAACATCAGGATGAGCAACACTAAAACGAAACCAATAATGATCGTATTTACCAGTTCATTAAATGATGTTTTAGTTTGTTTACTCTGATCGCCTGTTATCACTACTTTCAGATCGGGAGGAAGCTCATGCGCAGTTTGCATATCCGCCACTATTTTCTTCACCCCATCCGCTGTGTTGATGAGGTTTTCGCCGGCACGTTTTACAATGTTGAGGGTAATTACATTCTGACCGTCTAACCGTGCATAGCTTTCTGTTTCTTTTACAGTATCTACTATTTCTGCGACGTCTCTTAAATAGATTGGTGCGCCCTGAACATTTTTTACAATGATATCATTCATGTTCATGGCCGTAGTAAACTGGCCTTTGATTCGAATGGTGCGTTTCATTTCGCCAACTTCTACAAGCCCGCCACTGATATCTCTATTCTCATAATTTACCGCATTGGCAATATCGCTGAAAGTAAGTTTAGCAGCTTCCATCTTATATGGATCCACATTGATCTGGATCTCTCTTTCCGGCGCTCCCACAATTTCAGCCCTGTTGATCTGTTTCATTTCCTCGAAACGATCCTGCATTTTATCAGCATACTGTTTCAGTTTAATACCATCGTAATTACCGCTGATGTTAACGAACATAATAGGCATCTGGCTAAAATCGAACTCTGCAACATTCGGTTCCTCGGTAAGGTCTGTAGGAAGATCGGACCTCGCTTTATCTAATGCGTCTTTTACTTTCTGTTTAGCAATTTCTGTTTTTACGTCGGTATCGAATTCAACGATTATCAGGCTGTAATCCTGCTGAGACGTTGAGGTCACCTTATTTACTTTGGCGCCGCTGATACCTTTTATTTGTTTTTCAATCGGTCTTGTTACCAGGTTCTCAATATCTCTTGCGGAGTTACCAAAATAGATTGTCGTAACAGAAATAGTTGGTACCACAATATCAGGAAACTGTTCCTTCGGCATGGTATTGAACTTCGTAAGTCCATAAGCAGTAATTAAAATGGTGATCACATAAATAACAGTTTTATTATCCACCGACCAACTCGTCGGTTTAAACTGTTTAAACTTTTTTGTTACACCCTCAAATATTTTCATGTGAAATTTTTTTGTAGTCAACTTTTGTAATTCTCTTCAACACCACAGGCGTCGCACTCTTGTACTGTATAATATTGATCATCTATCGCCTCATTTATTTAACCACACTAATTACCTGGCCCTCGTATAAACTCTGGTAACCATCAGTAATTAATTGATCGCCTTCTTTTAAACCAACTTTCACTTCTATCAGCTGACCATTTAATTCACCAACACCGATTGATTTTTTCCTGGCAACCATTTTATCTCCTTCTTTCGCCGCGATAAAAACATATTTACCGTTTTCATCAGATTGGACCGTATTTACCGGTACTGCAAGTGTTGAAGCAATTGCGTAATCCTGTATTCTTATTTGTGCAATTTGATTAGGACGAACCTGGGGACTGTAAGGAATTTTTGCTTCAGCAATAAAGCTCCTGTTATTCGGATCGATGGATTGCCCGGATAAAGAGATCACCGTTTTTATCGGTGTTGAATTTCCATCCGGAAGTATAACCAAAACCGGCGCACCCATTTTTACTTTTGATGCATAGTTTTCAGGCACCTGGGCAACAACTTTAAGGCTGCTGGTATTTACAATTTTTATCTGCGGAACTGCTCCAGCAAAACCTGTAAACATTTCGCCCATTCTTACATTCACCTCGTCGGCAATGCCTGAAACATCACTATAAATGTTTGCAGCATTAGCCTGTTCCTGCATGGTCTTTATATTTTCTTCCCCAGCTCTTAATTGCTTTTCTAAAGTTTCAACGTTTGTTTTAGCAGTCAGTACCTGCACTTCAGTTCCTATGCCCTGCTTCCAGACATTATTCTGGCGGTTATATACATCTTTTGCAAAGGCGAGCTGTGTTTTAATCGTCTCAATACTTTGCCTTGCCGCTGTTATAGATTGGCGCTGGATGGCATCATCTAACTTTAAAAGCAGCTGGCCCTTTCTAACGTGATCACCTTTTTTTATAAAGATTGCTTTTACCTGTCCAGGTCCCAATCTCGGAGATACATAAGAAATATTATCAGCATCCACTTTTCCCTGCAGGTCTATATAGTGTGCAAACGACTGAACGCTTAAGGGCATAACGCTAACCAGTTTTGCAGAACCTGTATTTGCTGAAGTTGGATCCTGCACAGCAAGATCTGCTTCAAGTGCTTTTATTTGATCAGCAATAGATAACTGGTCCTTTTTTAGTTTTTCAAGCTTTGTTCTTTTTTCTGTAACAGTAGCGGTCTCCTCTTTTTTACTTCCGCCGCATGCGGTAAGAAAAACAAGTGAAAGAACCGTAACATACTTAACGAATAATTTCATAAAGATCATTTAAGGTGTTTAGGTGTGTTAGTTTAGTTTACCTAAGGAATGCTGGTAGCTTACTTTAGCTACGATCGCATTATATAGGGCGCTGAAATAATTTGATTGAGCTGTTTGATAATCATTATCAGCCTGCAGAATTTCAAAACTGGAGCCAAGGCCCTGCTCAAATTTCTTTTTTGTAGCAGTGTATACTCTTTCTGCGAGTTCTATATTCCGTTCCTGCGCATCAAGATTTAATAAAGAACTTTTTAAACTTTCTTTCGTTGCGAATTGTTCAAAATCTATTCCCTGTTTTACCTGGCTGATTACATTATCCAGTTTTTGAATATTCAGTTGAGATTGCTTCACTTTATACTTGCGCTGAAAACCATCGAAGATGGGAAGATTTAAATTCAGCCCTATGAAAGAACTCTTAAACCAGTTAGTGCTGCTATTTGTAATAAATTGTTGTCCCATTCCGCTAATCCCATAATTTCCCTGGGCCGAAACAGTAGGCAGGTAACCTAATTTATTTCTTTTCAGATCAAGTTCCTGCAACCTGCGTGTGTAAGACAGGGTACGGATTTCCGGCCTGTCGTCATATTTAAAATTGTCATCAAGAACCCCTTCTTTGATCTTATCTACCGTGAGATCTTCTTTTAAAACAACGGTATCTTTTTGATTTAATCCTAATGCAAACTTTAAAGCACCGTAAGCTAACTGCACGCCACTTTGAACAATGTTATAAGTTGTTCTGAGATTTGTTAATTGTACCTGAACTTTATCCAGGTCAAGCCTCTCAGCAAAACCATTTTTATACAGTACAGAATCGTCGTGGTATAATTTTTCTAATCGCTTGATACTTTCGCTTAGGAAATATGTTTGCTTTTCTGCAATCAGAATCGCATAGTATCTTTTGTAAGCAGAATCTTTTACTCTTGCCTTCACCTGCTCTATATTAGACGCCGCATAATCTAATGCAACTTTCCTGGCCTGTAATCCAACAAACACATCCGGCTGAAAAAGTAATTGAGATACTGTTGCTCCCAAATTTGCGTTCCAGGGTTGCTGAAAACTTACCTGTCGCATGGTAGGATCAGGTACTTTAGTGATCGGCATGCCGTTGCCATCTTTTACTCCTTCATTTTTCAGAATGGAATAAACAGCGGTTGAACTAGCATCGGGGAACAGAATAGAGGGTAAGGAGAGGTAATGATTTAAACCTGCATTCGCACTAACCTGGGGTAAAGCCTGGCCAACAATTTCTTTGTTTTTCGCTTCCTGTAACTGGTAATCTATCTGTGCATTCTTTACATCAGTCAAATTTTTAAATGCCAGTTCTACCGCATCTCTAACGGTTAATTCGTACTTGTTCTGCGCCTCCGATTGTATAGCGGTTAATATTGCCATACAAATAATTAAAAGTCTTAGGCTCCTCATTTTAATAAAGGTTTAGGTTGATTTTTCTTTTTATATTTTTCTATTAGTTTACTGCCTTTAGCTGATACCACGCCATATAAAAAATGTTCTGTGATCTCTTTTTGTATCAGCATAAAATGCTTCTTATTGTCGGGAAACGCCTGTGGGTTAAAAGCCATCATTGCACTTTCTATCCTGAACCTGGTAAGTATATCAATATTAATATCGTCGCGGTATAATCCCTCCTCAACACCCCACTCCAGGTTTTTTCTAATAATGTCGTACAGGAAAGAGTATTTGTATTCATGAAACTTTTTAAAAACTTCAGGATGGTATTTCTCAAGATCAAAAAGAATAGAGGGGTTCATATTATCCATCATCACCTGCATCTGGTCGAAAGCAAGAAATATTTCATGCACCGGGTTTAATGCACTATTTCTTCCCTCCATGCAACAATTTTTATTTTCCGATAACATGGCATCGAAAACGGCTCTCACCACTTCTTCTTTGTCTGCAAAAGACAGGTAGATGGTTTTTTTTGAAATACCCAGGTGCGAGGCTATCTCATCCATGGTAACGCTTCGAATGCCATATAGCCTGAACAGCTCTTCCGCTTTTTGCTGTATCCTTTCCTTCATTTCCATTTTTCCACGATTTTGGATTGCAAAACTATGGAAACTTATCATGTAACCAAAGTTTCCATAAAAAAAAGTAATTTTTTTTTGATAAATGGCCCCTGGCAAATAAAAAAGCCCTGCGACAGCAAGGCTTTTCTTATTCAGTCACTACAAATTAAAAATCAAGTCCAAGGGCAAGGTAGTATATGGGTTTACCTCTAAAGAATCCTCTCATATCCCATGCAGCATCAAATTTTACAAAATATCCGAGTAAGGTACTTCGTGCACCAAAACCATATCCCCCGGCAAAGGGACCGATACCGCCGGCTTTTACTCTTACAATTATTGGCGTTCCTGCCTGGGAAACCGCAATGCCGGGGCGTTTAATACCGTTGTATTTTCCGTTCCAGGCTGTTCCCAGATCTACAAACTGAATTAACTGGAAATTTCTGACGAAAGCATTATTGATCGGCTTATTGAAAAAGGTAGTAAACACGGGTAACCTGAATTCACTGTTTAACACCACCGCATTATTACCGTTTGCAAGGTTTTGTTGAAATCCCCTCATATTAACAGCCAGCGTTTGGAACGCATAAGTCTGATCTCCTGCGATTGGATTTTGTGTATTGAATTTTGGATTGATCCAACCATCTACGCCACCCAGGTAATAGAGCATTTTGCGATTACCCCACGAAAGATCGGCGGCTGCACGTCCTGCCCAGATAAAATTGCGATAGATCTTTTTATAATAACGGAAGTCAGTGCCTAAATTAAATGTTTCGGCATTTCCGCTATTGCCCACCGGCATATTGATATCCATGTATATTTTCCAGCGTAATCCGTTCCAGATATTCTGCGCAGGATTAAGGGAATTATCATGCACGTATTCAAATCTTGTCAGCAGGTATTTAGTTACACTATCGGGGTAAGGTAATGCGATACCGGTATCATCGGGCACACCGGTCTGCCTGATAAACGGACGGATAACGCCCCTGTCTTTACGCAGTGCAACAATGGCTCTAAGACTCTTTACTTCATTAAAAGGATAAGCAACATTTACCTGGTAGAGATTTGTTATTACATTATTGCTAAATACTTCGGGAATAGAATTGGGATCATTACCAAAAAATCCGCTGAAGTCTTTCACGTTGCTCCTGTAATAGGTAAACCCCCAATCCACACGTTTCCTGAAATTCTGGAACGAAATGAAGGCATCTTTATCTGTGAGCGAAGTTCCAAAGCGGAATCCCCCAATCACTTTTACATCCTCCATTATATCGCTGATACCCACACGGAAACTCCAGTTCACATCATTACCGTTATTTAATTGTATAGGTCCGGCTCCGTGTGCATAAGGCTGATAACGGTTTACCAGGATATTATTGGTAATGCCGCTCAATACATAATCTGCATTGAACTTTAACCGGTAATCAAAAAGTTTTGACTTGCTAAGTACGGATTGCTGTTGGGGCGCCGATAAAATTGCATTCGTTCTGATAGCCGCACTATCCAGTTTTTCATTTTGAAATTCAGACTGAAAACTCGGAGCGTTATTTCTTGCCGAGTCGGCTTTATTATAATTGATAACCTTTCCCGCAGAGGCTCTTTGCTGGGTCATCTGCTTGCGTATATAATCCGTTGGCCTGGCATTTATATTTCGCCGGCGCAAAGCAAGAGAATCCACTTTCAGCTTGTAAAGAAATTTGTAATCACCTTCTCTTCTCACTTCGCTTACCATTCCATTATTACCTGCTACTCTTGTTTCTAACAAGCTGCTTTGATAATTTGTAATCGGAAAACTATAAGTGGAATCTTTGTATACCGAGAAATAGCTGATACTATCCGGCTCAGGTTTCCTCCAGGCTTTAAGGGTGGAATCAAGTTCTTTAGTCGCGGGATTTCGCAGCACATCTTCACCTACATAATACAATGTATCAAGACCATTTCTTTCTGTAACAAAAAATCCGGCCCAGCGGTTACCCACTCCATTTTCATCGGAAACAAAAGTGAAATGGTTTAAATTATAAGGGGCAGGATAACGGGCACTCCCAAACTTCATATTGGTAAGCTGCGTGATCTGCCGGAACTTTCCTTCATTCAGAAAATCTACCAGGAAAATATTATAACGGTTTCTGCTGGGTAAAACAGTATCGCCTGTTGGTGCATTCGGTGAAGGGCGGTTGGAAGAAAAGATAATACCAGAACGGTTGGGGAACGAAACAAATACAGGATCTAAATCGTCATAGATATCATTGGTGATCTGTTCTGTTTTGCCATTGTCGATCTTATAAGTATAAATATCAGTATGGCCATTTTTAACGGCACTCAATACAAGGGTATTGTTATCCAGCATAAAGCCGGCGTCTACGATTTGTTGAAAGCCTTCTATCTTTTGCTCAAAGCGTTTCATCTTCAACAATATATCGTACACAAACATATTAAGGCTTCCGTTTTTCCAATACATCACCAGTAATCGCGTTCCCTTTGTGTCCCATGCCAGTACAGGATAGTTGGGGTTGATATCGCCCAGGTTTGTTCTCACACCATATTTTAATAATATTTTCCCCTCGTCAAAATTTTCTACAAGCTTAACTTTATAAACACCGTCTTTAAATTCAACTACCCCATAATCATTACTCCTGGGATTAGGATTTGCCTGGAAGCGGAAGAAATCTTTTTTAGTAACCTCTTCAACCACGGTTAATTTTCCTTTGGGTACATCTCTCCTTTGTTTTATATCCTGGAAGTATTTGTCCTGTTCAAACTGCATGAAATCAGCCAGAACGGCTTTAAATTTTTTCTTCGTGATCTTGAGTGATGCGGCATTCAAATTTTTGTAGATACGAGCCAGGTATAACAAGTAAGTAACGTTCTCTTTCTTATATTTTTCAGCGATATAATACCAGAAAGCATGGCCGGCCAGGTCTGGTTTTGTAAAAGCGAACTGGTAAAAATTATTATAATCACCGCTTAGTATCGCACTTTTTAATTCATCATCTTTTTGAGTGCTCCACGGTTCAGCCACATAAGAAACATAACCATCAGTTAACCATTTTGGAAGATCAAGCAAAGCCTGGTTACTGGCAATTTCGCCAAGATCATCGCCAAATAAAACGTTGTCTGTAAGCATCCGGGCTATTCCCTGCCTTACCTGCCGGCGAAGGTTATTATGATTACCATCAAAATAAACAACCAGTTTATTATTTACAAGCCGGGTAACCCCGCCTGCATTTTGATAATCTATCCCAAGTCCAAGATTGCTTGTTTTATAATCATCGTAATTATTATAGATGATAATGTTTCCCCGGCGCTGTAAGGAATATTCCACAGCTTCTTCAATTTGCGGCAACTCAGCTTCAGCTAATTGCGCTACATATTTACCCAGCTCCAGCCCGTTCTGATTAAAATACGAGTTGAAATTAGGCGACTGGTAAAACTTCCACTGAAATTTTTTATACTGAACCCTGTTGCGGCCAAATTCTACTGTGTTTACCTGCGCAAACAAGGGAGAAATAAAGAAGAGAAAAAGGACCCCAAAACCAAGTCCTGAACGATTAATTTGCATACCCGATCTTTAGATTTTTAAAATTAGCACAATTAGCGACAAATAACTGTTGATAAATATGATTAGAGTTCAATCTTTTACGGTTAATCCCTTCCAGGAAAACACGTATGTACTTTCGAACGAAAAAAGGGAAACACTTATTATAGACCCCGGTTTTTATTTCAGCGCTGAGTACGAGACCTTAAATAAATATTTAAATGAAAACGAATTAACGCCGGTAAAGTTGCTTAACACGCATTGTCACCTTGACCATGTATTCGGAAATAAGCTGGTAGCCGGGCAGTTTGGACTTGAACCTTTTCTTCACAAAGACGAAGAACAGGTACTGGAAATGGCCTCAAAATCAGCATTAATGTACGGTCTTGGATTTGATAATTATACCGGCCCGCTGCATTTCCTGGAAGAGGGCGATACGATTAAGCTGGGAGATGAAGAATTGCAAATTTTACTGGCGCCCGGCCATTCACCGGGCAGTATATGTTTTTATTCTTCAACCAACGGATTTGTAATTGCAGGCGATGTTCTTTTCTTTGAAAGTGTGGGCCGCAGTGATCTTCCCGGCGGCAATGCAGAACAGTTACTAAAAAGCATCCACGAGAAATTATTTACACTTCCCGACGAAACAATTGTATATCCGGGACACGGCCCTTCAACTACTATCGGGCATGAAAAACAGCACAATCCTTTTTGTAGTTTTAATTGAATGGTTCGTAATTTGAAGTTTAATTGATTGAACCTTAAAAGATAGCTTTTGAAACCGTGGTAGAGCGGAGTTCTCAAAACCTGCTCTATCACAAGCGTTTCACCTGGCAATTCACTAAATAAAAATCTGAACAGATGAATACCTATGCCAACCTGGAGACAGATGAATTTTATTTGATAAGAGAAAAAGAGAACAGCGAGGTTACCTTAATTCAGACGCTCATGGAAACTGATCATTGCATTTTTATCCTTCAGCGTGGTGATGATGAAAAGTCTTTCTGGAAGAGAAAATCCGATCCCCTTTTCCAGGTAATTGATAAACTAACCGAAGAGCAGGCTGATGAATATGAGGAATTATGGGATAATGAGCAGACAACTTTTTTTGAGAATTGATTCGAGGAATTTCGGTTTTCGGAATTCGGTTTTCAGTAGCGTTCTTTCGCTAAAATTCTACCTGAGTGCTGAATCTGAATTCCGAAAGCCGAATACTGAAAACGAAAACCCTACGATCTTCTTTCTTCCGCTCTTCTATACGCCATGATAAAAATTGCTCCCAGGTTTTGATGCGGTGCGATGTAATCTTTA
>JAQBNK010000125.1 GCA_028288595.1 Chitinophagaceae bacterium | reverse complement strand
AGAGACATTAATTTTTAGGATACTTTTTCTTCCTGAATGATGAACCGTGTCATTCATCTGGGCCATGGCCGTTAAATGCAAAACTGCACAAACAAAAAGAATTAAAATTTTTCGCATAAGGTTTAATGATTTGTACAAAGAAAATAATCTTATCCGAGACTATCGGTTTTAACTAAAAAAAACTGGCTATATGCCGGTTTGTGTTATTTACTTCGCATTTTTTACGTACTTATCCAGCCATTGATTCATCTCCCACAACATATGCAGCAGGTTTTCTTTTCCCCGGTAACTGTGAGCTTCATACGGCAGGTAAACAAAGCGGACAGTTCCGCCGTGACCTTTAATAGCGTTATATAAACGTTCGCTATTGATAGGGAAAGTGCCGGGATTATCATCCATCTCGCCGTGTATTAAAAGAATAGGCGTTTTAATTTTATCAGCATAGCTGAAAGGACTCATTTCAAAATATAACTGTGGTGCCTGCCAGTATGTACGATCCTCATTCTGAAAACCAAATGGTGTAAGTGTGCGGTTGTAAGCGCCACTTCTCGCAATCCCCGCTTTAAATAAATTGGTATGGGCAAGTAAATTAGCCGTCATAAACGCACCATAACTGTGGCCGCCTACAGCAACACGGTTACGATCGCCAACACCCATGTCAGCTAATTTATTAATTGCTGCTTCTGCATTCATTTTTAGCTGATCAACAAAATTATCATTTGGCTTTTTATCTGCCCCTGCAGCAACGATCGGCATTTCTGCGTTATCTAATACCGCATAACCCTGGGTTACCCAAAATACAGGGCCCGCCCACGACACAGTAGTAAAACGATCTTGCGACCCGCGAATTTGTGCGGCGTCGGCTGCAGAATTAAACTCCCGCGGATAAGCCCACATTAATACAGGCAGTGGTCCGTCTTTTTCTTTATTATATCCTTTAGGCAGGTAAAGATCTCCGGTAAGGTCCACGCCATCGGCTCGTTTATAGGAGACTTTCTGTTTCGTGATACCCTGTAATTGCGGGTATGGATTAGTGAAATTAGTCAGTGCCTTATCACCACTTCTTGATCTCAGATCCCTGATATAATAATTGGGTGTCTCAGTTTGTGATTCTTTTCTTGTAACCACAACCAGTCTTTCCGGATCTAAAACATCAGATACGTACTCATAACTTCCCGGCGTGCTTCTCCATATGATCTCGTTTTGTTTTGTATTCAGATCAAACTTCGCAAGAAAAGGCAGATCTCCTTTTGATGAAGATCCAACAGGATTATTCATCAATAATTTACTTCCGTTATCAATAGTTAAGATAACATCGCGGCCATATTTATTTTTTTTAGTTACAGCCCTGCCCGGGTCATTATATGCATCGGTCTGGTTCCTGTCGTACAACTTTTCCAGTTTGCCGGTCATAGAATTATAACGGTTTACCCTTCCAGTTTGTCTTGCTCTCGAAACTTCCTGTACCAGTGCTACGGATTCGTCGCCCCATTGTGTCCCTGCATAGCGCATCTGCGTTTTAAATAATTCTTTTGGACTGCCGGTGAAAGGTCCGCTCAATGCATATACCACGTCATGATAATCAACTTTATTCTTTATTAATCCACTGTCAAGCGGCATGGCCCAGGTAATAGTGGCGGGTTCATCATCTCTCCAGTCAAAAGCTCTCGGAACATTTTGCGTGTTATCATATCCGCTGGGTGTTCCTTCTGAACTCGGCAACTCAGCAAGCACTTTTACAACACTGCCTTTTAAGTCTGTTATCGAGACAGTGGAGGGAAATCCGCCTGCTGTTACCAGGTAAGAAAAAGGTTTGCGAATAGTTCTGGTGAGTAAATATTTTTTATCGGGAGATAAAATATAAGAAAGATAGATCGCTGGTTTTCCGATTTTAGTTTCTACACCATTTTTATTTTGAACGAGTTGACCAGTTGATAAAAACTCGAATGCCTGTTCATCATAGGGAGACCTGATCAGGTCCTGGAAAGTAGCGCTTGGTGCCGCTTTACCTAAGTTTTGCTGAATGGTAGGACCTTTTGGTGTGATAGGACGTTTTGGAAATGCTGCTGCAGACTGGTTAGCTGTTTTATATAATAACGTATTATCATCAAGCCATGAGTAAGCGTTGCCCAATACAATATTTAAAGGTTCATGATTTATTTTAGTTGCTTTCTGTTTGGCCACATCAACAATATAAAGATCAACCCTGTTTCCTGTTGTATTGGTAAAGGCAAATTTAGTTTCTGACGGGTTCCAGTTTACATTGCCTGCAAGCAAACCCGCAGGAAGACCATTTACTTTATAAGTGGTTCCGGTCTTAATATTTTTTAAGGTGAAGTTGTTGATATAGCTCTGGCGGCTTGGTGAAAAGTTCGCTGGATTTAAACGCATGCCCGCTACTTTCATTTCCGGTTGACCAAGTTCTTCAACTGTAGGATAAGAATTACGTTCGCTTAATATCATCCAGTCCGCTTTGCCATTAATATTTACTGCCGGTGTTGGTTTGGCCAGTAAAAGATCGGCTATAGTTTGCGGCGGCATTTGGTAAGAGATGGCATCCTGCGCCTGTAAGCGGCAAAACGACATTACACAAATAATCAGCAAACAAATAACAGGGGTTTTCTTCATAAATGGGGTTTTAAAATAGTGTCGTAAGATAATAATAAGCGAGATAAAATTTTGCGGCTTCCTTTTTTCTTTTATTTTTGCGCCATGATCAATCAGTTGCACATCCATCATCATCATTTCTTGCCCATAGGGTAGGCTGGTGTTTTGTGCAATACAACATAAAAACAGTGAAGCTTACCGAAGGGTAGGCTTTTTTATTTTAAGACAGTTGGTTATGAAACCGGGCATGATAGTTTTTTATTATAAGACTTCACTCCGGGGTTCATAAGGCAACTAAAATTATGAAGCGATGAAATTAAAACTGGCCATTCAAAAATCGGGAAGGCTCCATGAGGATTCAGTGAAGTTGCTGAAAGAATGCGGCATTGATATCAGCAATGGTGTAAATAAACTAAAAGCAGATGCCGCTAACTTTCCTATCGAAGTTTTTTTTCTAAGGGATGATGATATTCCGCAGTATGTTGAAGATGCCGTAGCCGATATAGGTTTCGTAGGCGAAAATGTAGTGTATGAAAAACAAAAGCAGGTTGAAGTAATAGACAAGCTCGGCTTCGGAAAATGCCGTTTATCACTTGCCATCAATAAGAATGAAGAATATTCTTCGAACTATTTACAGGGGAAAAGAATTGCTACGAGCTACCCGGTCATCCTTCAAAAATATTTGACTGAACAAAATATCAATGCCGAAATTCATGAGATCAGCGGTAGTGTTGAAATAGCGCCTGGTATCGGATTAGCAGACGCAATTTGTGACCTGGTAAGTAGTGGGTCTACTTTATTTATGAACGGATTGAAAGAAGTTGAAACTATTTTACAATCCCAGGCAATTCTTATCAAAAACAAAAGCCTGAATGCAGAATTACAACAGGTATTGGATAAACTTCTGTTTCGCATTCAGGCTGTTAAAAAAGCCAAGAATAATAAATATATTTTGCTGAATGCACCTAATGATAAATTAAAAGAGATCATTGGCTTGCTTCCCGGGATGAAAAGTCCAACTGTATTGCCATTGGCCGAAGAAGGATGGAGCAGTGTACACAGTGTTTTAAATGAGAACCAGTTTTGGGATATTATTGAACAATTAAAGGCGGCAGGTGCGCAGGGAATTTTGGTGATACCGATTGAGAAGATGATTGTATAGTTAAATCGGAAATCGAAGAACGAAAATCGAAAATAAAAAGATGAAAATTTTTAAACATCCCGGCAGAGAAGAATGGAAAGAAATTATTCAGCGGCCACAACTGGATACGGCTGCTTTATATGATACAGTGAAAGATATTTTGAATGAAGTAAAAGTAAATGGAGATGACGCTGTAATTAATTTTACTAAAAAGTTCGATGGCGTTCAACTCTCGTCTTTAATTGTTACAAAACAGGAAATTAAGGAGTCGGAGAAAAATGTAAGTGAAGATTTAAAAACGGCTATCAAACTCGCGGCTGATAATATTAAAAGGTTTCATTCATCACAGAATAAAAAAGAAGAGATCATCGAAACAATGCCCGGCATTAAATGCTGGAGACGTTCAGTGGGGATTGAAAAAGTAGGTATATATATTCCCGGAGGTACGGCGCCATTATTTTCAACTATATTAATGCTGGCTATCCCTGCTGCAATTGCAGGCTGCAAAGAGGTCGTTTTGTGTTCACCTCCTGATAAAGAAGGAAACCTTCACCCGGCCATTTTATTTGCGGCTGGTTTCACTGGTGTTACAAAAATATTTAAAGCAGGGGGAGTTCAGGCGATAGCAGCCATGACTTATGGAACCCGATCCATTCCTGCTGTTCATAAAATATTTGGCCCCGGAAATCAATATGTTACTGCAGCTAAACAATTGGTGCAACAGCAAGGCATTGCTATAGATATGCCTGCCGGCCCCAGCGAAGTATGCGTATTGGCAGATGCAACCGCATCACCTGTTTTTATTGCAGCTGATCTTTTGTCACAGGCAGAACATGGTACCGACAGTCACGTTTTGTTTATTACAACAGATGAATCGCTGGTTAATAAAACACTAACTGAAATTGAAAAGCAATTAGAAGTTTTACCCCGAAAAAATATAGCGGAAAAAGCATTACAAAACAGCTCCGCCGTAGTGGTTAAAGATCTTGATGAAGCGATTGATCTTGTCAACAGGTATGCACCTGAACATTTGATCGTTATGGTAAAAAATGCGGATGATATAATATTGAAAGTGATTAATGCCGGCTCTGTATTCATCGGTCCATATTCACCTGAAAGCGCCGGGGATTATGCAAGCGGAACCAACCACACTTTACCAACGAATGGTTTTGCAAAAGCATACAGCGGAGTGAGTGTTGACAGCTTTGTTAAGAAGATTACTTACCAGGAATTAACAAAAGAAGGGTTGACTAAAATTGGTGATGCAGTTAAATTAATGGCACAGGCAGAAGGTCTGGATGCCCATGCGAATGCAATCAGTGTGAGATTAAATGAAGAATAAAAATTTTAAAATATTACATTTTCAAAATCAGAAAATATTGTAAACAATTCTGCGATTTCCGCGTATTCCGCGAGAAAAAAATGAAAAATAAATATTGAATGTTTGAGCTGGAAAAAATAATAAGAGAAAATATAAAAAAGCTGACCCCTTATTCATCTGCAAGAGATGAATTCAGCGGAGAAGCCAAAGTATTTTTAGATGCGAACGAAAACAGCCTCGGTTCACCATTGCCCAAATGGTACAACCGTTATCCTGATCCCCACCAGGTTAA
>JAQBNK010000119.1 GCA_028288595.1 Chitinophagaceae bacterium | reverse complement strand
TCCTTTTTTTCTTACTTCTTCAAATAACTCCCTGTAATGTCCTTTGCGGCCCCTGATAATGGGAGCAATTAAAGTGATCTTTTTATTTTTGAACTTCTTAAAGATGTTGGTAACAATTTCTTCCTCGCTGAACTTCACCATTTTTTTACCGGTGTTATAACTGTATGCATCACTGATTCTGGCAAAGAGCAATCTCAGGAAATCATATACTTCAGTAATAGTTCCAACCGTTGATCTCGGATTTTTATTGGTAGTTTTTTGTTCGATTGAAATAACAGGACTAAGTCCCGTGATCTTATCAACGTCGGGCCTTTCC
This sequence comes from Chitinophagaceae bacterium, assembly GCA_028288595.1. Taxonomy (GTDB): domain Bacteria; phylum Bacteroidota; class Bacteroidia; order Chitinophagales; family Chitinophagaceae; genus JAQBNK01. The sequence goes on along the minus strand of JAQBNK010000119.1, from coordinate 4,089 downwards.
ATATCACCAATAAATTGCCTCGCATATGCGCTGAAGCTTTCCATATAGCGGCGCTGGCCTTCGTTATAAATCGTATCAAATGCAAGTGAAGATTTGCCGCTTCCGCTTACACCGGTAAAAACAACAAGTTTATTTTTAGGAATGATAATGTCGATATCCTTCAGGTTGTGTTCCCTTGCACCATATACACAGATAGATTCGTTCTCGGGGTTCTGCATTTCTAGTTTATTGGTTGCGAATTTACTATAGCTGAAATTATAAAACCCTAATGTGTTTTGTTAACCTTAAAGCTATCATCGCAGAATTAGGAAGGGACTGGTAGCATAGATATTCCTCTAGGCTCAGTTTAATGCTGAATTAGCTTTTCGCCGGGAAGAAAATCTACCTTTGCAAAAAGCACTCAATGGCACATAGAAAACCTTACTTGCTGAGCGTACTCACGAACAGGTGCCCACGATGCAGGGAAGGAGCCCTCTTTCAGTCAAAATCGGCTTTTGACTTCAAGAATTTTATGAAGATGAATGAGCATTGCCCGGTATGCGGGCAACCAACTGAAATTGAAGTAGGATTTTATTATGGGACGGGATATGTGAGTTATGCTTTATGTGTTGCCTTCACCGTAGCTTTTTTTCTCCTATGGTATATTATTATTGGCTTTTCCATAAATGACAACCGTGTTTTCTGGTGCCTGGGTGCTGATATTTTTTTGATGGTTATTGCCCAAACTCCCCTTATGCGCCTATCCAGAAGTATATGGATCAGCTGGTTTGTAAAATATGATCCTGACTGGAAAAATCATCCTCTTAAAGAACCAGAACGGGTTGTAAAAGAGCATATGCAGAACTGGTAATTTGTAGCAGCATTTTTGCAGCTCTTTGTAAAAAAGCGTATGAGCCAGGATGAAACTAAAGAAACTTTTAATGATGTAATAAATGGTGAGACGCCGGTGCTGATAGATTTTCATGCAGACTGGTGCGGGCCCTGCCAGATGATGAAACCGGTATTAAAACAATTACGTGATAAGGCGGGTGAAAAATTAAGAATATTAAAATTGGATGTTGATAAAAACCCTGCGGTAGCAAGTGCATTCGATGTGCAGGGTATCCCTACATTTTTATTGTTTAAAAAAGGAGAAATTGTCTGGCGGCAATCAGGCGCAATGTCGCTGCAGCAATTGGAAGGATTTTTAAATAAATTTTTGTAAGGGTTTGGGTGATCTATAATGATAGGTTCTTAAACCTTATTGTTATACTTTTGCCTCCTTTAAAACACGGAGAGGTGTCCGAGTGGTTGAAGGAGCACGCCTGGAAAGTGTGTATACTCGTAAGGGTATCGCGGGTTCGAATCCCGCTCTCTCCGCAAAAAATTTATAGTTTTTTCTTGTCACGAAAACTAGTATGCAAAGACCTTTTTTGCATTCGTCGTAGTTATCTCTGCTATTTCTTCAATACTGCGGTTCGATATTCCGGCTATTTTTTCAACTATATATTTTAAGTAGCTGCTTTCATTCCGCTTCCCCCGGAAAGGAACGGGAGTTAAATAAGGGGAATCAGTTTCAAGCACAAGCTTGTCTATTCCAATTTCAGTTATCACTTCAGCCAGCCCGGCTTTTTTATAAGTCACAACGCCACCTATTCCTAAATAAAAATTCATATCGATGATTTTTTGTGCCTGCCCGGCTGTACCGCTGAAACAGTGAAATATTCCTGTTAACCCTTTATCAGCGAAAGGCTTCACAGTTTCAATGGTTTCATCCATTGCATTTCTTGTATGAATAACAATAGGTAAATTTCGGTCGAGCGACCATTGCATTTGTATTTGGAAAGCTTCATATTGCTGCTGTTTAAATGTTGTGTCCCAATAGAAGTCCAAACCAATTTCTCCTACAGCGGCAAAGGGTCGTTTAGTTAACCACTCATTAACTATAGACAGTTCCTTCTCAAAATTTTCTTTTACTGAACAGGGGTGAAGACCCATCATACAAACAAAGAGCTCGGGATATAATGCTTCAAGCTCCATCATATCATTAATAACATCACTATCAATAGCCGGTAAGTATATTTTTATAACCCTTTCGGTCAAGGCACGATCTATGATTTCTTGCCTATCAGCTTTAAAATCAGGCAAATAGAGGTGTGCGTGAGTATCGATGAGGTTAAACATTAAAATTAAGTTTTATTGGAAATATTTATTTCGGGTATTACCTTCGTCAAAGTTTTCATAGGGTACGGATTAAAAGCAGGCCCGGGTTTCTACCCAGGGCCTTTTTTATAACTTTTCAAAGCGATAACCCTTTTCAGAAAAATGTTCAAGCGTTTTTGGTAAAACGTATTCCAGTCGCTCCCATGCTTTGGCACTATCATGAAATACTATAACAGAACCGGCTTCTGCATTCAGCAATACATTTTGCAGGCATTTTTCTTTGTTCAATGTAATATCAAAATCACCACTTAAAACATCCCACATTACCACCCGGTATTTTGTGCCATGCATTCCTTTTTGTAATGCCCTTCCCTGGAACAAACTGATGCGTCCGTATGGTGGCCTGAATAAATTACTATCTATATAACCGGCGGCCTTAGCAATATTTTCGAGGTAATTTTTATCGCTGGTCTTCCAACCATTCAGGTGATCATAAGTATGGTTACCGACAGCATGACCTTCGTCAATTATTCGGGAATAAATAGCAGGATGAGCCGCGACATTTTTTCCGAGACAAAAAAAAGTCGCTTTAGCGTTAAAATATTTTAGCTGATCCAAGACATAAGGCGTGGCTGTTTCATGCGGACCATCATCAAAAGTTAAGTGCAGCAGTTTATCTTCTGTATTAATCTTCCATATATAGGACGATCGCAAAGCCCTGATCAAAAAAGGCGTTTTAACGAGATAAAACATGCGGTAAAGATAGGAAAACTGCAATGGCTATATTTGCGGTAAAACTGGTCTTAAGCGAGACATTAGTGAAGCCAAAATTAAAAATTCAAAAGTCAAAAAAAAGAAAGCACAACTATTATTGATTTTACTTTGGATTTTGACTTCCATCAACTTGTTGCACAAAATAATTTCATCGGGATGAACAAAGAAGTAAGAGTAAGGTTTGCACCATCGCCAACAGGAGGCCTTCATATTGGCGGCATGCGTACTGTTTTGTTTAATTATCTTTTTGCAAAGAAGCACCAGGGGAAGTTTATTTTAAGAATAGAAGATACTGACCAGAACCGTTTGGTACATGGTGCAGAACAATATATTATTGACTGCCTTAAATGGAGTGGATTAATTCCTGATGAAGGCCCGCATACGGGCGGTGATCATGCGCCTTACCGCCAGAGCGAGAGAAAAGATTTATATAAACAATATGCTGAGCAACTAATTAAATCCGGCCATGCATACTATGCATTTGATACGACGGAGGAACTGGAAGAAATGCGAAGCAAGTTTAAAACAGAACAAAATCCAACTCCGCAGTATAACCAGGAACTGAGAGAGACGATGCGTAATTCATTAACGCTTGGCGAAGATGAAGTATCAAGGCTATTGAATGAGGAAGCTCCGTATGTTATAAGAATAAAGATCCCGGGTAGTGAAACAGTGAAGTTTACAGACATGATCCGGGGTGAAATTGAATTTAATACAACTTTGGTTGATGATAAGGTGTTATTAAAAGCAGACGGAATGCCTACTTATCATCTTGCTGTTGTTGTTGATGATTACCTGATGAAAATATCTCATGCTTTCCGCGGTGAAGAATGGCTTCCTTCCGCACCGGTACATATTTTATTATGGAATTATTTGGGATGGAAAAATGAAATGCCTGAGTGGGCCCATCTGCCATTGATACTAAAACCCGATGGGCATGGAAAATTAAGTAAGCGTGATGGTCAGCGCCTTGGATTTCCTGTTTTTGCAATGAACTGGACAGACCCTAAAACAAATGAACTGACGGAAGGATTCAAAGAACATGGTTTCTTGCCAGAAGGTTTTGTAAACATGCTTGCCATGTTAGGATGGAATGATGGAACAGAGCAGGAAATATTTTCGCTGGATGAACTTGTTGAAAAATTCAGCATTGAAAGAGTGCATAAAGGCGGG
>JAQBNK010000126.1 GCA_028288595.1 Chitinophagaceae bacterium | reverse complement strand
ATTTTTAGAAAGCAGGACTGCCATGAGTGCATAAATCCCGGTTAAACCCAGGAGTAAGGCAAGTATTTTTGCTACATAATGTAATAGCTGTGATAGAAATTGTACGTTTTTCATTTTATTGACTTGGAAAGCAAATATGCAATTAATTATCGTAAAACAATAATTACTAGTCGCAAATTAATAATATTTTAACCTACTCCAGTTTAGCGATCTTAAAATAAAAGGGCCGGCAACCATGTTGCCGGCCCTTTTATTAAACTCTTATTACTTAAAATCAGCAGACGTTACTCCGGTATTTAATTTCACCTCTATAACTTTCATTTCTAAAGTTTGCGACTGTCCTCCTGCTTCAACTGTTACTGTTTGCTTAAAAGGGATCATCACTTTATCCACTCTACGATAATCACTATAGTCAGCAGTTTTGTTAACCGACAGACCGTTTTGCAATTCTGCAGATTCTGAACGTATCAACAGTTTAGATTTTATATCATAATATTCTGTTGATGTTTTACCAGCCGGCGTTGTAACAATAACTTTATAGGCATCGGCATTATTTATTTTTTCGGTCCCTTTTAATTCTGTTTTAAAACCGGCACCTGTATAACTTAACTGGGTGAACATCGGATTGATGTTTTTCTTCGAGTTTATTTCCTCGGCAGGCATATCCGTTTTATTTCCCATTTGCATTGCGTATCCGGTAGTGCCATTAAACACAGTTTTGTTAACCACATTCCCATTCATTGCTATACTTACAACTTCCATATCGGGCAGCATTGCTTTTTGTTCGATGCTTAGCTTCATTCCCTGCAGTTCCATTTCCATTTTTGCAACTACACTATTCACTTTACTTAATTCGGCTACACCACCAATTGCATTGAGATAATCATTGATTACGGTTGCTGAACTTATGTTAGCGGCGGGGGCTGCAGTCGAAGTAGTACTGGTGGTTGTAGTAGCAGGCTGTGCATATTTATCATATGCTTTCAAAGTATAGCCGAGGTTTTGCAAGCCCGGGCTTATTTGAGAACCTTTGCCAACTGCAATTATCCTGGTATTATTATAATTGAAATATTTATTGGCAACTCTTTGTATATCTTCTTTAGTAACCGCATTAATTCTCTGCAGGTAAGTACGATAAAAATCTTTTGGTAAATCATTGATCAGGATATTGCTTGCAAAGTTTGCAATACGTGCAGGATTTTCCATCCCCAGGGCAAAGCTCCCGTTATAAAGTGCTTTAGCAGATCGTAATTCATCATCGGAAATGGGGCTTGTTCTAATGCGGTTGATCTCGTTAAGTATTTCACTAACCGCACTGTCTACTTTTTCATTTCTTACAGCAGCTGAAGCAGTAAATGCATTTTGAAAACGCCCGGTGCCAATTTCGGAATATGATCCATAGGTAAATCCATGTTTTTCTCTCAGGTTCATAAACAACCTGCTTTCAGAGCCTCCGCCTAAAATCTGGTTGGCGAGTAAAACAGGAAAATAATCGGGACTGCTCATCGGCAATTGCACAAGGTTTACTACCCGTATTTCAGTTTGTACTGCATTTGGTACATCAATTAAATCAATTTCTGTTTTTGATGGATTATTTACAGCGGTTAATTGTGGCAGCGATAGGGAAGCGCCTTTCCAGCCCGCAAATGCTTTTTCTGCAAGCAGCTTTGCCTGTGCCGGGGTAATATCACCCACGAAAGTTAAATAACCTCTTGATGGTGTAACGTATTGCTGGTAAGCACTCTTCACATCATTCAGTGTTAATGCATTGATCGTTTGCTCAGTTTCAAATTCTCCGTTCGGATGATCTGTTCCATAAACAAGTGCGTTTGTAACTCTTGCCGCAATTGCTTTTACATTTCGCTCATTAGATTTAAGTCCTGTTATCGTTTGCGATTTAAGCTTATCAAAAGATTCTTGTGTAAATGCAGGTTCCTTTATTGCTTCAGCCATCAGCATAAACGCCTTATCAAAATATCTTGTAAGCGCAGATACACTTCCGCCGGATGCGCCGAGGTTTACATCTGCACCTATCCTGTCTACCTGCTCATCGAAATCTGCTTTTGCATGCTGACGCGTTCCTTCATTCAGCATCTCGCCCATCAGACTTATAACGCCGGCTTTACTTCCTTCTTTTATAGGGCCCGCATCAATTGAATAAGTAGCAGCCACTTTCGGCAGTTTATGATTCTCCACAACCAGCACGGTTATTCCATTTGCCAATCGATAAGTGACCGGATCACCAATGGTAATCACGGGGGCTGGCCCAGCTTTTGGCGGCTTGCTTCTGTCGATCTTTGTTTGTGCGGATGCAGCATAAACCAACATCCCTGATAATATTATAAGTGTAATCTTTTTCATAATAATTTTTTTGTTTGAATGATGTGTGGCTTCAAACTTCAACTCATTTTCCGGGTAAATAATAAAGCACGAGGCGCTGGTTGGCGTTTAAATATTTTCTTGCAGCAGTTCTGATCTCTTCGCGGGTGATAGAACGTATCTGGCTGAGCTGCTCATTAATGTTATTAGTATTTTTATTGTAAAAAGTATACCCGTTGGCCAGGTTCTCAGCTACACCCAGCATACTTGTGTTCGCACTTACAAAATTGTTTTCAAATTGGTTTTGTAACTTCTGGTAATCTTCTTCGCTGATCAGGTCTTTTTGCAGTTTAGTGATCTCTTCATCAATATCACTCAGCAGGTCGGTAAGTTTAGCCCCGTTATTAGGAAGGGCCGCAGTGATATAGGCACCGTAATCTTCCAATGCATAATTAAAGGCAACTACCTGTACTGAATTCTTTTTTTCATCGACCATCTTTTTATACATTCTTGAGCTGGCGCCACCAGAAAGAATGGTAGATATCATTTGCATCACCCTGGAATCCCTTGTTGTAATACCAGGAACACGATAGGCCGCAACAATTGCCGGGATCTGAATATTGGGATCATAAAAAGTATCAACAATTGCATGCTGCAATGGCCGTTCTTCAATATGTGGCTGCGTTACTGCTGCACCTTTTGGAATTTCTGCAAAGTAACTGGTAACGAGTTGTTTTGTTTTGTCTATATCAATGTCTCCTGCAATTGTTAATACCGCATTGTTAGGGACATAATATCTTTTAAAAAAGGAGATAAACTCGCTTAGCTTAGCTGCATCAAGGTGAGCCATTGATCCAATCGGTTGCCAGCGGTATGGATGATTCACAAATAATCTTCCTAATACTTCTCCCGCCAGTCTTGAATAGGGAGCATTATCAATACGCATTCTTTTTTCTTCTTTCACCACTTCATTCTGGGTCTTTACACCCACTTCATTGATAACAGGATGATACATTCTTTCACTCTCCAGCCACATGCCCAGCTCCAGTTGATTAGACGGGAAAACCTCGTAATAAAAAGTTCTGTCCTGCGTAGTGTTAGCATTATTCTGCCCGCCATTGGACGAAACCACTTTCATAAATTCACCACGTTTGATATTATCAGACCCCTCAAACAATAAGTGTTCGAAGAAGTGGGCAAACCCGGTGCGGGCAGTGTCTTCATTTTTTGAGCCTACATGGTACATTACAGAAACGGCTACTACCGGCGCAGATTTGTCCTGGTGCAGAATAACATGCAATCCATTCGGAAGATCATATTCTGTAAAATTTACTTTTTGTGATATACCCGGCAGCGCAATTATTAGCGCAAAGCCAAGGCCACATAAAAGTTTTCGGATAAACATAATTGGTATTTTTTGTGATATAATGGATGGCTAAAGTAGCATAAATGAAATTTGCAATCGTCTTTTTTTACAAGCTTTTTTGCTGGCTGAAGATCATGCCCGCAGCACCGACAGAAATCAATTTTTCCCTGGTTAAATAATTAATGACTTCCATCAACCTGTCTCGTTTAAAAGCGGGCAGTTGCGCCTGCAGATCAGCAATAGAAATACCGGATTTTGCAATGCGTATAATATTCTGGCTTAGCACATCAAATTCTTCAGACCCCATTTCTTCCCTTTTTTTCGCAAAACAATTATCGCATTTTCCACAAGATGTACCCGTGTCCTCGCCAAAATATCGAATAAGAAAATCCATGCGGCACTTAGTCGTTATTAAGTAGGAAAGCATTGCCTCTACTCGTTTTTTATATATGTTTTTTCTTTCCAGGTACACTTCGTGGTCGATATTTAAATATCGTGCCGATGCCCTGTTATATAAAAAATGAACTTGTGGTGTTTCTTTCTGCGGCCAGTATTCCAGGATTCCAAAACTCGCAATTTGCTTTAACTGATCAATGACCTGGTCATCATGAAGCCGTAAAGTTTTTGCAAGAAACCGTTCAGATATATTTACATGGTCGTCAAAAATTCCCTGGTAGGTTCTTAATAAGGTTTTAGTAAGCTCTGATAAATTTTCATGGCTTTCTTCAAACGATCTTAAATCTTGCTGCGAAGCTTTAAATATAATTTTTGATGGAAAAAAAAACATTTTCGGCGAGCGTTAGAAAACCTTGCTGTTCCAGGACTTTCAACACATTAACAACGGTTAAATGATCAAGATGAAAATTGGTACAAAATTCATCGAGCCTGAAATCATAATACTGTTCCTGTCCTGAACCAACGGGAATTTGTAAGTAATCGCCAAGCTGCTGATAGATATCTTTTACCGTTTCAATTGAAGGGAATTTTCTTTCAGGCTGCTGTTTTAAGTATTCGACGTCCTGCTGATTATATAACAAAACAGAAAAAGCACGAAGACCGTCTCTGCCGGCACGACCCGATTCCTGGTAAAAATTCTCAGGGCAATCAGGGCTGTTCCAATGGATCACTGCACGAACATCTGGTTTATCAATACCCATTCCAAACGCATTGGTACAAACAATAACACGGGTTTTGTTTTGTATCCATTGATCCTGTTTCATGGTTCTCTCGTTATGATTAAGTCCTGCATGATAATAATCAGCTTGAATATTATTTAGCTGTAAAAGTTCAGTAACTTCTTTTGTAAGCCTGCGGCTGTTACAATAAATAATAGCACTCCCGTTTACTTTGGAAAGGATTTCCAGCACTTTATTCACTTTGCTTTCCGAATTAAAAACACTGCATGATAAATTCGGCCGAGCAAAAGATTCACGAACCGTTATACCATTTTGTATTTCCAGTTTTTCAATAATATCATGCTGAACCTGTGGTGTTGCTGAAGCAGTTAAAGCGATAAAATTTATTTCGGGGTAAATATTTCTCAGCGAAATAATCTGTAAATATGGGGGCCTGAAATCGTAACCCCACTGAGAAATGCAGTGGGCTTCATCAACCGCTATTAAATTTACCGGCAGTGAATGTGCATATTCAAGAAATAATTTTGACTGAAGTCTTTCTGGCGACACATATAGAAAACGATATCTTCCATTTGCTGCATGCATTAGTTCCTGTTCTACCTGCCGGTAGTTGAGACTGCTGTCAATAGCCATTGCAGGAATATCTTTCTTTAAAAGATTTTCAACCTGGTTCTTCATTAAGGCAACCAGCGGACTGATCACCAAACACAAACCTTCTTTCATTAATGCCGGTACCTGGAAACAAATTGATTTTCCACCCCCTGTTGGTAAAACAGCCAGCACATCTTTGCCTTTGAGCAATGATTCGATCACCTCTTCCTGGCCAGGTTTGTAAGATGTGTGACCCCAATATTTTTCGAGAATATCTATTGCTTGCAAAAAGAAAAATTAAGAAAGTAAATTAGGTAAAAGGAATATTGGAAACAGAAAAATCTCAGATCACTTTTTTCCATTTCAAGCGAACAGAATTAATGGCCAGCACTACGTCGCTTAGACCCATAACGAGTGCCGCGAATGCAGGAGAAAGCAAACCAAATGCAGCCACCGGAATGGCTACTACATTATAGATAAAAGCCCAGAAAAGATTTTGCTGAATTGTTATGTAAGTATGTTTTCCCAGTCCGAGAGACAAAGGCAAATGAGTTAATCCGTTATTGATCAGCACAACCTGCGACGCCTGCATGGCAACCTGTGTCGCATCACTTAAAGAAATACCAACGGTAGCTTTCGCAAGCGCAGGTGCGTCGTTAATGCCATCCCCGATCATCGCAGTAGGTTGTTCAGAAGAAAGTTTGGCAACAACTGCTAATTTCTGTTCAGGGGTTTGTTCAGCAATTATATCATCTATACCTAATGCCTTAGCAAGGCGTAAACAATTTTCGTTCTTATCGCCGCTTAAAAGAATTGTTCTAACGCCGTGGTTCTTTAAATAACTGATAACGCCTTTTGCTTCTGTTCTTATTTCATCGCTCATATCAATATAACCAAGCAA
>JAQBNK010000009.1 GCA_028288595.1 Chitinophagaceae bacterium | reverse complement strand
ATCGTTCCCCGTTTATTAATAGCTGCCTGTTTTGCCGTAAGCAAGTCCAGTCTTGCATCTTTTTTAACGATAATAGTATCACCTGCCTTAGCATAAATTGCCAGCACCGCAAACATCAATATCAATATCCCTCTTTTCATCTGGTAAAATTACAAGCTTAAGACAAAACAAAACCCCTCTTCTGTTTAATAACCCGGGATGGCAGTGGTATCTCCATTTACAATGGCAATGCTTGCACTGCAACCCAGCCGGGTGGCACCTGCTTCAATCAATGCTTTGGCAAATTCAAAAGTTTTAATTCCTCCTGATGCTTTGATCTGCACATTTTGAGGTAAATGTTTTCGCATGAGCTTAACCGTTTCCACAGAAGCACTTTTTTCAGCATATCCCGTCGAGGTTTTTAAAAAATCGATCCCGGCAAAACCATATAATTCACAACATTTTATAATTTCCTCATCTGTAAGCATACCGCTCTCAACAATCATCTTTACGGTTTTATGTTTACTGGTGCACACCTGCATAATATGGGTGATCTCACCTGCCAGGTATTGCCAGTCATTATTTTTTAGTGCGATCAGATTAATAACTACATCCAGCTCATCCGCCCCGTCCACGATAGCCAGCATGATCTCAGCGATCTTGGCTTCTACGGCCGAATAGCCAAAAGGGAACCCAATTACTGTAGCCACCTTAACCTTAGTATTCGTTAATAACTGCTTTGCCAGTTTAACAAAAGGAGGCGGAACACAAACGGCAGCAAACCCATACTGCTGCGCCTCCGTACATAATTGTTGTATATTAGACAGCAACAGCGTTGGCTTAAGGATCGTATGATCTATAAACGAATTGATTTTCATTTTTCTAACATTGTCAGACCCGTATTAAAAAAATGTGAATTTACGATAGCAATATGTTTTTTTGAGCCATTCTTCGTTTAAATAAAAACCTCCAATTATGAAACCGAGCGAAGCGAGGTTCTATATGACCATTAAAAATTTAAATTACCCACATATGAAGTTCATGCGTTATATCGCAGCCGTTAGTGCACTGGTTTTAATGTTTTCCTGTAAAAAAAACAAAGATGTTCCGGCCAACCCCATCACTCCAACCGTAACCACACAGGCAGATCTTGAAAAAGATACAGCCCTGTCATATTCAAGAGATATTTATTTGTGGTACGACCAGATACCTTCAACATTCAATGCCCGCTCGTATGCAGATCCTTCCGCAATTATGACGGCCATCCGCCAGTATAGTAAAGAACCAAACTTTACCGCACCGGTAGATCGTTTCAGTTTTGCTGAGAAAAAAGTGGACTGGGATAATGTAAGCTCTGGTGTTCAGCAGGATTTTGGAATGAGTGTTTTCTTTAATGCTGGTACAGACCTGAGAGTAAAATATGTAGAAAGAAGCTCCCCTGCAGGCGTTGCCGGTATTCAAAGAGGCTGGCAGATCACTAAAATCAATGGCAACACGAATATCGATACAACTGCATCGAGCATTAATAACCTGATAGTACCTGCAGTGTTTCAAAGTAATTCAACCAGCTTTACTTTTAAAAAGCCGGATGGAACAACTAAAGACATCACCCTGAACGCGGGTACTTATCAAACCCATCCTGTATTCTTCGATTCTGTGTATACTGTTAACACTTCTAAAGTGGGCTATATGGTTTTCCAGTCTTTCCTCGGAGATACTACAGAAATATATAATGAATTCAGCCGCGTCTTTACCAAGTTTGCTGCAAACAACGTAACCAATGTGATCATTGACCTTCGTTATAATGGTGGCGGATATGTTAGTGTTGCTGAAAAATTGGTTAACTACCTGGTACCGTCAACCGCAAATGGCCAGACACTGGAAGCGCAGACTTATAATAATAAATACAGCCAGTATAATGTTACTGCAACCGTTAAAAAAATCGGTTCGCTGAACGCTCCGAATGTGTTCTTCATCGGGTCAAGTTCAACTGCCTCAGCAAGTGAACTGGTGATCAATGCAATGAAGCCTTATGCCACCGTTAAGATAGTTGGGCCCAATAATACTTATGGAAAACCGGTAGGATTTTTCCCTATTCCTGTAGGAAGCTGGTATATTTTCCCTGTTTCTTTCCGCACAGTTAATAAGAATGGCGACGGTAGTTATTTTAATGGTTTCACACCGGACAAAGCCGTGAAGGATGGTGTTGCTTTTAACTGGGGCGATCCAAATGAAAGCTGTTTAAAAAGCATTTTAACCTACGTAGGAACGGGTGTATTCGGAAGGATTGCAGGAACCGCAGATCAGCCTGCGAATATTCAAGGCAACCTGGAACTGGATCATGGTTTTAAAGGAACCGTATCAAGACCGATAAAATAAATCATAGAGATTTGAAAATCTAAAGCTCATGTCTCTAAACAAAAAAGCTCCTTAACGGGAGCTTTTTTTATGCTTGATCTTTATTTTTTTCTTTTTGGTCGAGGCAGGGGGTTCCTGTTTTTTTGATGGAAGACTATCCTGTATCAATATATGGCTGTTAACCACCGGGTCTGTTTTCTTTTGAATATATACATCTGCTTTAGCCTGTTCTTTTTCCCTGGACGGATTCGTAACGGCTTTATGTATTTTATCGCTGGTCTGTGCGTTGGCAGAAGCCGACAGCAAAACGGAAAACAAAAATGCGGCTAATTTAAAAATCTTCATAACAGCTTTTAGTATACGACTGATATGTTATCAAAAAGTTTAAATAAAAAAAAATCCCGCCTCAGCGGGATCTTTTTTATTTACAGGTCCTTACCATGACACTGTTTATATTTTTTACCACTTCCGCAGGGACAAGGATCATTTCTGCCAATTTTAGGAGCAACTTTAACGGGCTCCTGTTTAACCGGGGTGGGATCATAATAATCCTGTTCATTGGCAGCATAATCATTTCCCGCGGCAGCGACCTGGTCTTTGTTTGCTCTCATTCTCGACATATCCGTTTTCTGTTCACGCCCTTCTTTTATCGGGGCTGTATTATTCTGTTCGAACGGAATTGCGGCATGACAAAGAAACTGAACGATCGATTTATTTACTTCAGCATCCATGTTACGGAAAAGCTCATAGGCTTCCACTTTATAAATTACCAGCGGATCTTTTTGTTCGTAATGTGCAGTCTGAACACTTTGTTTCAGATCATCCATTGCACGCAGATGTTCTTTCCATGCTTCATCAATAAAAGCAAGTGTAGTGCTTCGCTCAAGTGCATTAACCATTTCAGCGCCACTGGTAGACAATGTTTTTTCCATGTTGGCTAAAACCTGTATCGCTTTTCTTCCATCGCCAAAAGGAACAATTACATTTTCAATATGTCTTCCCTGGTTTTCGCGAATATCTTTAAACACAGGAACAGCATCCTTCATCAATTCTGCTTTCTTGCGCTGGTAATTTTCGATTACCTGCAGGTATAATTTTTCTGCCAGCTGTTGTTCATTTGTCCGGGAAAGTTCATCGGCTGTGATCTGCGGATCGGTTCCAAAATTTACAATTACTGCAAGACGGAAACCTTCAAAATCGTTTTGCTCTTTAAAAGAAGATATCAGGCTTTCAGCGACTCCGTAAAATGCATTGTCAAGATCGAGCGCCAATCTTTCTCCAAATAAAGCATGACTTCTTTTGGTATAAATAACTGTACGCTGCTTGTTCATCACATCATCATATTCAAGCAAACGTTTACGAATTCCAAAGTTGTTCTCTTCTACTTTTCGCTGGGCCCTTTCAATACTCTTTGTGATCATGCTGTGCTGGATCACCTCCCCTTCTTTATAACCAGCAAAGTCCATCACCTTAGCGATTCTTTCGCTACCGAACATTCTCATCAGGTCATCTTCAAGCGATACGAAGAATTGAGAAGAACCCGGGTCTCCCTGGCGACCTGCACGACCACGCAGCTGCCTGTCCACACGACGACTCTCATGCCTTTCAGTACCCAGAATGGCAAGACCACCTGCTTCTTTAACGCCTGCTCCTAATTTAATATCGGTACCACGACCCGCCATGTTTGTAGCGATCGTAATGTTACCTGCAAGACCCGCTTCTGCAATTACCTGGGCCTCACGTGCGTGCTGTTTTGCGTTCAGTACGTTATGCGGAACTTGTTTTTGGCGCAGCATCCTGCTTAATAATTCACTCACCTCTACCGAAGTTGTACCCACCAGCACGGGCCTGCCTTCATTACGCAGCCTTTCTATTTCTTCTATAACCGCTTTATATTTTTCACGCTTGGTTTTATAAACAAGATCCTGTTCATCTTTCCTGATTGCCTGAACGTTTGTTGGAATAGCAACCACATCCAGTTTATAAATTTCCCATAACTCTGCAGCTTCGGTTTCGGCAGTACCCGTCATACCACAAAGCTTATGATACATCCTGAAGTAATTCTGCAAAGTAACCGTGGCATAAGTTTGCGTGGTGGCTTCAATCTTTACATTTTCTTTCGCTTCAAGCGCCTGGTGCAATCCATCACTATAACGACGGCCATCAAGTATACGGCCTGTCTGTTCATCCACAATTTTTACCGCATCTTCCATCACCACGTATTCCACATCTTTATCAAAAAGTGTGTAGGCTTTTAATAATTGCTGAACTGTATGAATACGATCTGCTTTAACCGCATAATCATTCAGGATAACTTCTTTGCGGTGCAATTTTTCCTCGTCTTTTAACTGCGGATCATTATCAATTGCAGCTAAAGTGATACTGATATCAGGAATAATAAAAAAGTTCGGATCTTCTCCTGCCCCTGTTATGGCCTGGATTCCTTTATCAGTTAATTCAACTGAATTACTTTTTTCATCGATAAAGAAATATAATTCTTCATCGGCTTTATGCATTTCCCTTTGCTGATCGGCGAGATAATAGTTTTCTGCACGCTGCAGCTTTACACGTATTCCGGGTTCACTCAAAAATTTTATGAGCGCACTATTTTTAGGTAATCCGCGGGATGCCCTGAACAATGCCAGTCCGCCATCTTTAGGATCATCATTTCCTTCAGCGATCTTTTTTCTTGCTTCATTCAAAAATTGGTTGGTCGCTCTTTTCTGCGCTTCCACTAATTTTTCAACCCTGGGTTTTAATTCAAAGAATTGTTCCGTATTATCATCGCGGCCAATCGGTCCTGAAATAATTAAGGGAGTACGGGCATCATCGATCAAAACAGAATCCACTTCATCCACCATTGCGTAATGGTGTTTACGCTGAACCATTTCATCAGGATTGTGTACCATGTTATCCCTGAGATAATCGAAACCAAATTCATTATTGGTTCCATAGGTGATATCTGCCTGGTAAGCTTTATGACGGGCAGGGCTATTAGGTTCGTGTTTATCGATGCAGTCTACTGTTAATCCCAGCCATTCGAATATGGGACCGTTCCATTCTGAGTCACGACGTGCGAGATAATCATTCACCGTGACGATGTGAACACCTTCGCCGCCAACCCCGTTTAAATATGCAGGAAGTGTAGACACGAGTGTTTTACCTTCCCCGGTTGCCATTTCAGAAATTTTTCCTGAATGCAATACAGCACCGCCGATCAACTGAACATCGTAATGCACCATGTTCCAGGTTACCAGGTTTCCGCCAGCTATCCATGAATTTTTAAAGATTGATTTATCGCCTTCGATCCTGATATGGTCTTTTGCAACACTTAATTCACGGTCAAGTTCAGTGGCCGTTGATACCAGTTCTGCATTTTCTTTAAAACGTCTTGCCGTTTCTTTTACAACCGCAAATGCTTCGGGAAGCAATTCATTTAAAACTTCTTCAATTTCTTTATCGCGGTCTTTTTTTAATTTATCGATATCCTGGTAGATAATATCCTTGCCATTAATATCGGTATCAGGAAGTTCTTCTGCTTCTTTTTGACGTGCACTGATCCGCCCATCAATTTCCCCAAGATGTTCTTTTATCCTGGCCCTGAATTCTTTGGTTTTATTTCTTAACTCATCATTTGTGAATGATTGATATTGTTCAAAATACTGATTGGTCTTTTGTACGATCGGGAGCACCAGGCTGATATCTTTTTCCGATTTACTTCCACCAAATAACTTAGATAGAAAACCTAACATATCGTCTTTTTCGTGTTTGAATAAAAAATCGTTTAGTGTCAAAAACGATGCAACCTGTTGTGCCGTAGCCAAATTGGCAGGTTTAATCTTTTTTCAGCTGGCAAAGGTAATTAATAGAAGAACGCTAACCATTGAAGCGACAGCAGCAAAAGAGGGATTTAAATTTTGCGGGATTTCTTATAACGTGCGATCACATCAACCACCTGGCTGTGCTGCAGAAAAGGAGGATTTAATTCAATGAATTTTTTTACCAGCCTGGGAGCAGCCTGCATGGCTTTTTCTAACTGCAGCAACGCCTCTTTTACCTGCCCCGTCTGCAATAAAAAAGCAGCATAATAAAATATAAAAACCGGTTTATGGTCAAGCATTTTTAAAGCTACCAGGCATTGTTCGGCTCCCTGCTCATACATACCGGCTTTAAAAAGACAGCGCATAAAAGCATCCCACCCATTAGCAGATTTAGGCCGGAGGCGGATCACATTACCGAAATACTGCAGCGCTTCTTTGTAATTTCCGAGCGACATTTTACATTCTGCCATAGCCAGACTGTATTCGGGCATGTTTTTGTGTATTCGCATGGCCGATTCCAGCATTTTAACTGCTGGCTCCCATTGTTCTTCATTCATATAAGTCATGGCGATCTTATAGTATAACTTACTGTCGTCGGGACTCATATGAGAAGCCTTCCTGTAGTTGAATCTTGCCTGCGCAAAATTATCAAGGCGGTGCCAGCAATGCCCGAGGGCTTCATATAATACTTCCTCGGGACGGGAAAGCTCCAGTACTTTTTCAAGGCACTCAATTGCATTTTTATATTTACGAAGCCGGATATATGCATCGCCCATATTGCGGTAGGCAAAGTCAAATTTCTCCTCAATTGTAACTGCATATTGATAGGCATCTATTGCTTTTTCAAAAAGTTTAAGTCCCTGGTAAGCAGCACCCAAATTAAACCAGGCCAGTTCGTTATAAGGATGAATATCAATGATCTGTAAATGAATACGGATGCTTTCTTCATTTCTGCCGGTAAAATCGGTCCAGAAACATATTTTATATAATGCTTCCTGGTTAGCAGGCTCATCTTCCAGTATCAGTTTCAGGCAATCGAAAACCTTATCAAACTCCTCGTAATCATCATACACATCGGCAAGCTCGAATAAAAGTTCAAGCCGCTGCTCACCATCAAACTTTAACAGGGCTTCTTCCAGCACCTGAACTGCTTTTTCCTGTTGATCTATAGCGAGATAAGCATCTGTCTGTAAAATGTACAGGTTGATATCTGAGCTGTCATATATAGCCGCTTCAGCCAGGATATTAAGGGCGTCATCATATTTTCGTGAGCTGATCAACAGATCAGCTTTTTTTAACATTAGTATGGAAGAGAAGGGGAAATATTCAAGTGCAAGACTAACCGCTTCTGTTGCTGCCGTCATCTTTTCTTCATCCAAAAAATAGTCGATTATGCGTTCAAAGGAATCTTCATCGATAAAAGAAAACCTTTTTCCTGCCCGCAGATTTTCATATTGGACCAAAAGGTCTTCAATATCTTCCTGTTCATCATTAAAGGGATTTTCCTTCATTGGGCAACGTTTGTCTAATTTAACCGATCAATAAAATAATACCAAGCCTTATGTAACTTTTTTAACAGTTTCCCGTCCAAAGAAACAAAAAACAGCCACTAACTTGTTAAATAAACGAAAAAATACTAATTTTACACTTGTGAAAAGGAATTCAACACATATGCGTATTGTGGTTGCTGCCTGCTTAGTGCTGGCCGTGCATCTTGCATATGCTTCATTTGTTAGCGGTACTACAGGTACTGTTGATGAAAGAAGAAATAATAAGTACACGCTTAAAAACTTTAACCGTTCGGTTCTTACCAAATACTCTCTCACTACTTTCAGGCCCAGCCTGTATGATTTTAAAGGTTCACAAACTTTACGATCACAATCTGCTATGGGTTCCGGTTCAATGGAAGTTAATTCGCTGATGAGGTTTGAAAACGGAAATACGGCTTACATATTTCCATACAAGTACAAAATGAAGGTGTCAAAATTCGTTACACCTTCCCGTCACTAATCAAGTATTTTATATCCTTTTTTTGGTAATTCAAATTTTGATGCCGGCACCGGATCAAAGCTGATTTGTGTAGCTACATATTTCATAGCTGCAGCACCATTCTCCGCGTCGTATTCCATTACAAGACCCGGAAGATTTTTAAACTGGAAAGGATTATCTACAGTTGAAGGTTTTAATGTAGTGGCACAAAACACGGTAAAGGAAGATCCGTCTTTTAAGTGAATCACCCATTTTTTACAATCGTACCCCAATATCTTTTTTGTTTCTGATGAAGGAGAAATAGTAAGTGCCTGGAAACGCTGATTCATTTGCTTCCACCTGTCCCCGTTCAGCCTGGTAATGTATTTTTCATTCCCAACCTGTTTTAATATCACCGCGGTTGTATCTGTATTGTCTGTAATTATTGACTGAGTAAAATTGCGTGAAATGAAATCTGCCCTTGCCTGTTTTCCTTTAATATAAACGATTCTTGTTGCGTCAGGCCTGTTAGTTACACTGTCTGCTTTATTAAAACTGATACTGTATTCGATTGTAGTTTCTGCTAATATTTTAGGGAGTTGTGCGTGTGCAACAATCAAGCAGAAATAAAAAAAAATGAAACTGGTAAGACTGCGCATCGGTCAAATGTAGAAAAAACCCCCGCAATTGCAGGGGTCTTATTTATTTTCTTTTGTCGTCTTTATCTTTTAGCTGCTGAACTTTTTTCTGGCTATCCATCATTTGTTCATATCGACCCTGCCACTTAGATTTCACTTTTGGTTTTTTCCTTGCCGCTTCCATCTTAGCCAGGATCTTATCATGATCGATAATATAATTTTGAATTACATACTGCAGAACCAGGGTTATAATATTAGAGACCGTATAATACCAGGTAAGCGCCGATGGTAATTTATTAAAGATAAAAAGCAGGATAAAAGGGAAAATATAAGGCATGTATTTCATC
>JAQBNK010000005.1 GCA_028288595.1 Chitinophagaceae bacterium | reverse complement strand
AAATTTGATTCTTACTTTTGAAAGTTGACAACTTTTTCTAAAAGTCGTCAACTTTCAAAAATTGTGTATGAAAGAATTAAAAAGACCTGTTCGTGTATTGGTAGCTAAAGTTGGCCTCGACGGGCACGACCGTGGCGCTAAAGTAATCGCTACCGCATTACGTGACGCAGGTATGGAAGTGATATACACGGGCCTGCGCCAGACGCCTGAAATGGTTGTTACTGCTGCTTTACAGGAGGATGTAGATGCAATAGGTATCAGTATTTTAAGTGGCGCACATATGACTGTATTCCCTAAAGTATTGCAACTAATGAAAGAAAAACAAATGAATGATGTACTCCTTACCGGCGGAGGCATTATACCTGATGAGGATATGAAGCAGCTAAAAGAAATGGGTGTAGGTGAATTGTTTGCACCGGGAACAACCACGCAGCATATTGCTGAGTATATAAAAGCGTGGGTGAAGGAGCATAGGGAATTTTAGTTTATTGAAGCAATAGGTCATTTTTTTTAGTGAGTCTAAATAATTGATCAAATAGTTCTGCTGTAAACGGTTTTCAGTTATAACATTCCCATCCGCATCCATTTTCATAAGCCAGGCATGGTAACCAGTTGCAGATGCAATTTCGCCGGCTGCTATTAATGATTATCAGAAGTTTCGACTACCGAATAAAAAGACTCATCTGAACATCTCCATATTGGCGGCTCCATTTAATTAAGCCGTCAGGCCCCAGTTTTAATAGTATCCCATCGGTTCCCTTATAAGTACTGATGGTTTTATATCCGACAGCAATAAAATTCCCGTCTTTTGTATTAATTATACTGGAGAGGTAATCAGCGAAATTTTTAAAATCAGTTTTCCATTGTATGATTCCTTTGCTATCTATTTTTACAATGACCTGTTCCCCCCCGCTATATATTGAGGATTTATAATTAAAACATATCCACCATCAGGAGTTTGTTTAATACGTGTACCAAGCTCGTTACCATTTAACGTTCCATAGCATTTCGCCCATTCAATGTCTGGCGCCTGGGACTTACATTCAAAAACTAAAAAGTAAAAACTAGTAAGGAAAATAATCCCCAATATTTTTTGCATAACGAATCAATTTTAAGTTGATTCATTGGGGATGAATTGAACTGCGAATGTAACGTAATGCCTTTATATCTCTGGTAATCTTACACGTTTTACCTTAGATAAAACCCTTATTCCAACAACAATAACAACACAAATTATCATATTGATGTTGTGAGCAATCCCAGCATGATTTAATAAAATAAATATTATTCCTCCTATAGCACAGGCAGTGGCATATAATTCTCCTCTCTTTAATAATGCAGGAACAGTATTGCTGATCACATCAGCTACGAGCCCGCCGAATGTAGCAGACATCACCCCCATAATTACAGCGTAACCATCATTCACGCCGTGGGATAAACTTCTTTCAATTCCACCAATCGTAAACATTCCAAGACCGATTGCGTCTGTAAAAAATAAAGTTCTTTCAAAGCGGTTGATATTTGTTTTAAGTAATGAAACAATTAATACTGCAGACAGAACTAATATGAGTGCCACGTAATCATTCATCCAGTTAACGGGTCTTATGCCAATTAAAAGATCACGAATTGTTCCTCCCCCGTATGCGGTAGCGAACGCCAGTACACCGGCACCGAATATATCCATGTGGTGTGTGCGTGCCTTTAGTGCACCCGTTCCTGCGAATACAAAAATTCCGACATAAAGAATAAGATCAACAAGGTTCATAAAACGAAAGATAGAAAACAAAAGCAGCATATAAAACTGTTGCTATCTTCGGTAAAACAAGATAATCGTATGTCTTACGGAACATTATTAACCTCGCTGGAAAATGGCATTTTTACAATCACGGTAAACCGCCCCGATAAATTAAATGCGCTGAATAAAGATGTGATGAACGATCTGAGTTCGGCAATGGATGAAGTATACAATAATCAGGAGATCAGGTCAGTGATTATTACCGGTGCGGGACCCAAATCATTTGTTGCAGGCGCAGACATCGGTGAGTTTATAGGCCTGAGTGCTAATGAAGGAAAGGCTCTTGCAATAAAAGGCCAGTCTCTTTTTCAAAGGATAGAAGATTGTTCAAAACCTGTGGTGGCCTCTATTAATGGTTTTGCTTTAGGCGGCGGATGTGAGCTTGCTATGAGTTGTCATTTTCGTGTAGCTGCGGAAAACGCAAAGTTCGGACAGCCCGAAGTTAACCTGGGCTTGTTGCCGGGTTATGGCGGAACACAAAGACTGGTTCAGTTAATCGGGAAAGGAAGAGCAATGGAATTATTGATGACGGCAAACATGATAGATGCACCTACTGCTTTGCAATATGGACTGGTGAATTATGTTGTTCCGCAGGAAGAATTATTGAATAAAGTAAGATCCATTTTAGACATTATTAATACAAAAGCACCACTGGCAATTGCTGGTTGTATAAAAGCAGCCAATGCGGTTTGGAATGAAAAGCTGGATGGGTATGAAACTGAAATAAATGAATTCAGTGCTGCATTTTCTACAGAGGATATGAAGGAAGGTACTGGTGCTTTTTTGGAAAAAAGAAAGCCGGTGTTTAAGGGGCGATAAAATTATCTCTCGCGGAAATCGCTGAATACGCAGAATAAAATGAAAACGTTGCTCAGTGTCTTCTGCGATTCCGGCAGGAATATTCTTATAAAAAAAGAAGCTCGTCGCAGACGCCACAAGCTTTAACCCCCAATGAAATACGAACAGTCAGCAGATAAGCTAAACCCTCGTAGAGTGCAAAAATGTAGTGATTTCACAACCTGAACAATACCATTTAAGTAGATGAAAAAAGCCTCGGATAACGAGGCTTCTTTTAATGAGTAATCAGTAATGAGTGAATATCTAATGAGCAATGTCTCAATGACAATTCACGATAATTATTTTTTTAACACCTGCGCCATTGTCCTGCCGATGTCTGCGGGGCTTGCTACAACATGAACACCGCATTCTTCTAAAATTTTCATTTTTGCGGCTGCGGTATCATCTGCACCGCCAATGATCGCACCAGCATGACCCATTCTTCTTCCTGGGGGAGCAGTCTGGCCAGCAATAAAACCTACAACAGGTTTTGTATTGTTATCTTTTATCCATCGTGCGGCTTCTGCCTCCATGCCTCCGCCAATTTCTCCAATCATAATGATGCCATCTGTTTCGGGATCATTCATCAATAATTCAACAGCTTCTTTGGTGGTGGTTCCAATAATAGGATCACCTCCTATTCCAATTGCAGTAGAAATTCCTAAACCTGCTTTCACAGTTTGATCAGCGGCTTCATAAGTAAGTGTTCCGGATTTTGAAACGATACCAATTCTTCCGGATTTAAAAATAAAACCCGGCATAATACCCACTTTTGCTTCTCCGGCAGTAATAACACCAGGGCAATTAGGACCTATCAGCCGTGTAGTTTTTCCGAGTAAATAATTTTTTACCTTAACCATGTCCTGAACAGGAATTCCTTCCGTAATGCAAACAACTAATGCAATACCAGCTTCAGCGGCTTCCATAATTGCATCACCTGCAAAAGCTGGCGGAACAAATATGATACTTACATCTGCACCTGTTTGTTTAACTGCATCTGCAACAGTATTAAAAACCGGCCTTTCCAAATGCGTAGAACCACCCTTGTTAGGAGTAACTCCCCCAACAACATTAGTTCCGTATTCGATCATTTGCGAAGCATGAAAAGTACCTTCTGTGCCGGTGAAACCCTGTACAATAATTTTCGAATTCTTATTAACTAAAACTGACATGTTTTGGAATATTTCTTTGAAAAGTCCGGCAAAAATAGGGTAGTTAAGCCACATAGGCACGAGGCTTATAGAATTTGAATCAGAGTATAGCAGATGAAAGAGCGGGGATAGCTGAATAAAGACAGGAATCTCAATTGTTCGACCACCGAATGTAGCAGGGCATGGCGCAAGAAAAGCTGAATTATATTCTTAGCCGGGCAAAAAAAATCCGGGTAGAAACCCGGATTTTTTTTGTTAATTACCCTTAAAACTTATAAAACTGCCTGCTTTTTACTCCGACAGGTGTGGTCACCTTCAGAACATATGGTCCTGCGATCAATCCGCTTACAGGTATCACTACTATATTGTCGCCTTTCTGTAATAATCTTGATGATGTTGATTTTTTGTTTCCATAGACATCGAATACTCCAAGCTCCGCCTGTACATTGTCGTTGGCTGACCAAACCACAACTGTTAACTGTGTAACCGCAGGGCTGGGATAAAGACTTACGATCTTTATTTTTTCATCGTTAGTGCTATTTCTTATTGTGTCCTGTATGCTTACAGGGAGACAGAATTTAGCTTCACAGTTTTTTGCTGTTTTGATATAAAGACATGCTGTGTATATACCTGGCCTGCTGTATTCTTTTGCAATCTTAACCTGGTTGCCTGTTATGATTTGCAAGCCATCTCCGAAAAACCATTTACGCTGGTTGATTGAATCACCTTGTGATGTAAAGCTTAAGTGGCTGTCGAAATTTATTTTATTTGCACCATCTCTTTCTGCAGTGAATTGTGCGATGCAACGTATTTCCGGTCTTTCAATTTTAATTTGTTTGCATTCTTTGCTTTCACATCCTTTAGCTGTTTTTATTGTGAGACAAACAATGTAGATGCCTGCGTTAGGATAGTCGTGCGAGATTTCTACAGCATTGAGTTCAATTTTTCCATCACCGAATTCCCATCTTCTTGCAATGATCGAATCTCCTGCAAGTGTTGAAGAAATATTACTGTTGAATTTTATTTTATTACTGTTGCTGTCTGGTGTAACCCTAAAGTCAGCGTGACACGTAACCGGTGGAGGCGGGATGCACAGCGAGAAATTAATTTCGATCACATTGCTCGTTGTGGTGCGTCCTTTTTCTATTATGATATATTTTCCATCGCAGTTTTCAGTTTGTGCTTTTACTGATTTTATGAATGAAGTGCATATTAATGTATCTGCATAATAACCCGATGTATCTGTTGTACGCTGGTGTTTCAATGTACACGCAGAACTATCTGTGCTGATATAAACGTTGCTGCTTTTTACACCGCCATTGCTATTTTTTACATAACCTCTTACAATCAAAGTGTCTTTTCTTATAATGCTGTCCTCAATTTTGATGGTGGTGCAATAGCTGCTTTCACAACCTTTTGCTGTTTTGATCTGCAGGCATACATTATAAACGCCAGGCTTAGCGTACTCATGCGTAGTATTAATATGATTCAAAGTATCGTAAGCAGCATCACCAAAGCTCCATTTTCTATTGATAACCGAATCACCTGTTGCGTTTGTGCTTGCGTGGCTGTCGAAAGACATTTTAACCCGGTTAATATGCTCGCCTTTAAAGGCTGCAACACAATGAACCACCGTTTCTGGTTTACATAATTCAAAATTAATTTCGATTACGTTACTGTTTGTTGAGCGGCTTTTATCCATCACGATAAATTTTCCATCACAATTTTCAGTTTGCGCTTTTACTGATTTTATGTATGAAGTGCATATTAATGTATCAGCATAATAACCCGATGTATCTGTTGTACGCTGGTGTTTCAATGTACATGCAGAACTATCTGTGCTGATATAAACGTTCCGGCTTTTTACCCCCCCGTTGCTATTTTTTACATACCCCCGTACTATCAAAGTATCTTTTCTGATAATGCTGTCTTCAATTTTGATGGTGGTACAATAGCTGCTTTCGCAACCTTTCACTGTTTTGATTTGAAGGCATACAGTATAGGTGCCAGGTTTAGCGTACTCATGCGTAGTATTAATATGATTCAAAGTATCATAAGCAGCATCACCAAAACTCCATTTTCTATTGATAACAGAATCACCTGTTGCGGTTGTGCTTGCATGGCTGTCGAAAGACATTTTAACCCGGTTGATATGTTCACTTTTAAATGCTGCAACACAATGAACCACTGTTTCTGGTTTACATAATTCAAAATTAATTTCAATTACGTTACTGTTCGTTGAGCGGCTTTTATCGATCACGATAAATTTTCCGTCGCAGTTCTCAGTTTGTGCTTTTACTGATTTTATGAATGAAGTGCAGAAGAGTGTGTCGGCATAATAACCAGATGTATCTGTTGTACGCTGGTGTTTCAATGTACAGGCAGAACTATCTGTACTGATATAAACGTTGCGATTTTTTACGCCACCCGTATTATTTTTTACATAACCTCTTACAATCAAGGTATCACGTTTGTTTGATTCAGCAGGTTTAGGTATCCTGATTTCTTTGCATACACGGCTCTCACATCCTTTTAATGTTTTTATGCTAAAGCAAACAGTATATACTCCCGGTTGTGCATACTCATGTGCGGGGCCGAAAGAGTTTTCTTCAGATTTACCATCACCAAAATCCCAGCTTCTTTTAATAATAGAATCTCCTGCTGCGGTATTGGAAGTACTGCTACCGAAGGCTACTTTTCTATGAGCAGAATCAACAGAAAAATAATAATCTGCTTTACAATTTGTTGGGGTAACAGGAGCCTGGCAAATGCTGAAATTAGCTTCAACATAATTATTTGGAGTAGGAAGTTTTGTGACTGATAAAATTGTTCCGTTGCAATCCGCTGTAGAAACGACCACAGATTTGATATCCGTCGTACACGAAAGCGTATCGCTGTAAAACCCCAGGGAATCAGTGTAGACATAATGACTAATGTGGCAACTGCCACTGTCAGTACTGATGTTAACTGCGTGATGATTTACAGCTGCTGATCCTGTTTTTACATATCCTTTTACGAGGATCTTATTAGCGAAACCTGAACCGGCAAGCGCCAGCAGTATAAAGAGTAGTAAAGTAGCTTTCCTTTTCATAACCAATAGTTTGGTGAACAAAAAGGAGATGCGGGGAAATTCTGAAATGTTGCCTGAAAAAGGAAAATTTATTTTTTATTGCCGGATTCTTCAGCCACTCTCATCTCTTTAGCGCCTTGTAAAAACTCTGAGGCGAAGATGAAAGAATTAAGGGTTTCATCTTTACTGAAAATGATCTCTTTATTTGTCCCTTCCCATTTTTTACGGCCCTCGTGCATGAACAAAATGTGCTGGCCTATTTCCATAACACTATTCATGTCGTGTGTATTAATAACAGTAGTAATACCATATTCCTGGGTTATCTCATCGATCAGTTTATCGATAACAAGAGAAGTTTGCGGATCAAGACCGGAGTTAGGTTCATCACAAAAAAGATATTTGGGATTAAGGACTATCGCCCGCGCTATGCCCACTCTTTTTTTCATACCCCCACTTATTTCAGCAGGAAATTTTTTATTGGCCCCCTCCAGATTAACACGGTCAAGCACTTCATCCACTCTTTTTCTTCTTTCCCTGTAACGCATTTTAGAGAACATGTTTAGTGGAAACATAACATTCTGTTCAACAGTCAGTGAATCAAACAAAGCTGATCCCTGGAAAAGCATACCTATCTGCTGTCGAAGTTCTTTCAGATCCTGGATAGGGAGAGAAAGCATGTCTTGCTTGTCATATATTATTTGTCCCTCATCGGGTCTGAATAATCCCACCATTAATTTCATCAGAACCGTTTTTCCACTGCCACTGGTGCCAA
>JAQBNK010000172.1 GCA_028288595.1 Chitinophagaceae bacterium | reverse complement strand
CAATTTTATAAACTATTTCTTCGCCGGGTGCAAGCGAAGGCCCGAGTAAAATCAACCCATCAAAAAAACCAGGGAAATCCATTGCCATCCTGCAAGCGACTGATGTTCCGTATGATTCTCCGAAAATGATCACTGGTTGTTTCTTCACATTTAAAGAATCAATAAGCGCCTTCATCATTTCAGATTGTTGCCGGATAGAACTAAGTGGTTTTCCAAAACCGGAATAACCATAGCCAGGTCTGTCAATAGCAATGATGTGAAAATATTTTAGCAGTAAAGGATCAACATAGTATTCCCTGAAAAAACTTAAAGAACTGGGGGACCCATGTATAAAAAGCAAAACAGGTTTTCCTGTATTTTCAATTGACAGGTAACGTAATCTTCTTCCATATGCAGAATAATAAGCGATCTCCGCATCTACTAAATATTTATTGAAAAACAATCGTAGTTGTTTATCGCTTTTTCGATATTGTAAAAAAAACTGGTCAAGGATAAAAGAAAGGAAAATGAAGAAACTTACAATACTGAAAAGTACAAAAGCGAACAGCATAGCACAGGTTTATACTAGGCTTACTGCATCTTACGGGCCAAAATTTTTGATCTGGAGATTGATTAGACTGCACAGCTTTCAACATAAGCGCCGGAAAATCCGGCCATCACTCTTTCAGGAACAAAGCCCTCATACCGTTGTGCAATTTCCTTCAAAATGAATTCAATTTCTTCAACCGTTTTAAGATTAACCAACTGGTTACGAAATTCTTTAATGTGAGGAAAACCTTTAAGATAATTAGTATAATGGCGGCGCATTTCAAGTATGCCCAGCACTTCGCCTTTCCATTTTACAGAGCCGGACAAATGCTGTCGAATTATTTCCACTCTTTCCCTTATTCCCGGTGCGGGCAATAATGTTTTATTAG
Organism: Chitinophagaceae bacterium; assembly: GCA_028288595.1. Taxonomy (GTDB): domain Bacteria; phylum Bacteroidota; class Bacteroidia; order Chitinophagales; family Chitinophagaceae; genus JAQBNK01. The sequence continues at coordinate 35,523 of JAQBNK010000172.1, read as the reverse complement.
CGAAATAATGTTTGATCTCATTGAATATCCATGGATAACCAATTGCCGCACGGCCAATCATCAATCCATCAACACCATAACGATTTTTGTATTCCCATGCTTTTTGTGGGCTGTCGATATCGCCATTGCCAAAAATCGGAATATGAATGCGTGGATTATTTTTCACTTTAGCGATTAGTGTCCAGTCGGCCTCACCTTTATACATTTGAGAGCGGGTGCGCCCATGAACAGATAGCGCGGTAATTCCAGCATCCTGTAAACGTTCTGCAACTTCTTCAATATTTTTTGATTCTTCATCCCATCCGAGCCGTGTTTTAACGGTAACAGGTTTATTGGTAGACCGAACAACTGCTTTAGTTAAGCGAACCATCATTTCCACATCTTTTAAAACAGCAGCACCAGCTCCTTTTGTCACCACTTTTTTTACGGGGCAACCAAAATTAATATCAACAAGTTCTGGATTCGTAGCATCAACTATTCTTGCACTCATGGCCATGGCTTCTTCATCACCACCAAAAATCTGGATGCCAACGGGGCGCTCTTCGTCGAAGATGTCTAATTTCTGGCGGCTCTTGATGGCATCCCGAATTAATCCTTCACTGCTGATAAATTCGGTATACAATAAATCAGCTCCATTCAGTTTACAAACCGCACGGAACGGAGGATCGCTCACATCTTCCATAGGTGCGAGTAATAATGGCGAGTCGGGTAATTCTATGTTTGCGATCTTGATCACTTAGTTATATTAATCTTTTTATTACACGATCTTTTAGAATTTACAAATGAGCGTAGCATGAATGACATCCTGTAATTTGTAAAAATTCTTGTAATCATAAAAAGAGTTGCAAATTTACAGCCTTATTCTTCCTTATGAACAATGAAAGGGATCTATCGGCCGGTGCGCAGCTTGGGATTTTGTTAATGTTGTGCGGCGTTGGGCTTTTACTGGGTGGTTTTGTTATGATATATATGGGTTCCCAGTACATGCACGTACCCTTTATGGAAGTACCTAAGGCCTTGCTTAATAATCATGATACTGGTTTTCAGCGTTTGTTGCAGGGTGTTGGCGCATTTGTTTCACTTGGTATTCCGGCATTATTATTTGGAATCATCGCAAGTAAAAAACCTTTTGAATATTTAGGCTTTAACAATGTAGTATCTGGCAAACAGGTATTTGTTATTGTTCTTTTGCTTGTACCTGCCAGTATGCTAACAGGCTCGCTGGGAGAGCTTACCAGGCATATACCATTGTCAGCGGAGCTTACCGGAAAGTTCAAAGCATTGGAAGATGCTTACATGGCACAGGTAATGGTACTTGCCAATATGAAAACATCATTTGATCTTTTTCTTTCATTGCTGATCCTTGCACTTTTGCCTGCTATTTTTGAAGAGATGTTATTTCGCGGAGGCTTTCAGCAAATGTTTATGAGGCTCTTTAAAAATATTCATGTCGCTATCATCGTAACGAGTGTCGTTTTCAGCGCTTTTCATGTTTCTTTCTATGGTTTCCTTCCCAGGCTTTTTTTAGGTGTTGCGCTGGGTTATATTTTTTATTACAGCCGGAATTTATGGCTGAATATTTTATTCCATTTTTTAAATAATGCACTGGTGATTGTGCAGATGTATATTCTTACTAAACAGGGCAGACTAACTACGAAGGCTATGGATGAAAGTGCACCGCTGTGGTACGGGCTTGCGGCTATTCCTATTTTACTGATGCTGTTTGTTTCTTTCAGAAAAGAAAGTCATCGTGTGGCCGGCTACGTGCTGATAGATGAAACAGACCGTGATGAAAGGAGAAAAAACAAAGAAGAAAATGAATAATTTCAATATAAACATTCATTAATGGCTTTTGATGCCGAAAGTTTTAAAACACGGGCCTTATCAGCAGTAGTTTTTGTACTGGTAATGACTGCAGGGTTTATTAATCACTGGACATTTTTAGTGTTATTCAGTATCATTCATTTCGGTTGCTGGATCGAATATGAAAAGCTTCTTCAAAAAATTTACCCGGCTTATAAAGATATCACCCGCTTTCATCAATATGGTGTAATGATAGCAGGATGGGTTTTTATGCTCTGGCTCACTAATCCTGCTTTTATGATCGGCAGTTTAAGGTTGCAGGAAATTGCATTCGGAATGCTGATCGTTTTTGTGGTGTTGCTCCCTGTAATGGAAACTTTATTCAGTCGGCATATAGATTTTAAAATGATAGGTCTTTCTTCTGCCGGGCTGATTTATATTTCTTTTAGTTTAGCCGTGCTTGTCTATCTCAGAACGATTGGGATGGATTATGACAAACTAAACCATACATGGTCTGATAATGGTTTGCTCCTTCCGCTCATTATCATTTTGTGTATGTGGGTGAATGATACGATGGCCTATATCGTGGGATCGTTTATTGGAAGAACGCCGTTTTCAAAAATTTCACCCAAAAAAACATGGGAAGGAACTATCGGCGGGGTAATTCTTTGTGTTGTGGTGATGGGCTGGCTGGCTGTGTATTTTACGCCGCAAGGTTATCCCTTACAGGGTTGTCACTGGTATATCATCGTTACTATCGCAGCTATTGCAGGAACACTCGGCGACCTGCTGGAAAGTAAAATTAAAAGAATAGCAGGCGTTAAAGACAGCGGCACTATGATGCCGGGCCATGGCGGGTTTCTTGACAGGTTTGATTCTTTATTAATTGCGGCCCCGGCGGTATGGTTATATGTTATTATTTTAACGGGATAGGGCTTAAACAGAATTAAGGTATTATTCGCACCAAAAGCTTCGATGTATATTATCTTTGCGGCTCAATTTTTTTCATGATCATTCACAAAGAAGGCTACCGTTCTATCGCTTATGGCGCAATATTATTCGGTATAATAAATATTCTCAGTTTTATTCTGTTAAGACATCATCATTTCATAGCGTCGCTCATATTCATAGCATCACTCATTATCGTTTTATTTATCGTTTCTTTTTTTCGTATACCCAACCGGGAGTTTACGGTGCATGAAAGCCAGGTAATTTGCCCGGCTGATGGAAAAGTGGTGGTGATAGAAGAAATAACTGATGTGGAATATTTTAAAGATAAAAGGATACAGGTGAGCATTTTTATGAGTCCCGCTAACGTGCACGTAAATCGTAACCCGGTAAGCGGAACAGTTTTGTATAGCCAATATCATCCAGGAAAATACCTGGTGGCATGGCACCCCAAGTCTTCTACAGAAAATGAGCGCCATAGCGTTGTAATTGAAAATGGCGCCGGCACAATCCTGGTGAAACAGATTGCCGGTGCATTGGCAAAACGTATTTGTAATTACCTGAAGCCGGGACAGGATGTTGAGCAGGGCGCCGAAATGGGATTTATCAAATTTGGCAGCCGTGTAGACGTTTTACTTCCGGTAGATGCTGTTATTGAGGTAAAGCTGAATCAAAAAGTAAAGGGCGGCAAAACAGTACTCGCCACACTGGGCCTGAATTAACACGGTGCTTATTATAAAGTCCTTATATTTATTTTATCTAAAAAAAGAAATATGAAAAAAGTTTTAACCCTGGCCACCGCCGTATTACTGGTAAGTGGTTTAGCTTTTGCAGGAGACAACAAGAAGCCTAAAAAAGCAGCCTGTTGCAAAGACGGCGATAAGAAGGAATGCAGCAAAGGTGCTAAAGCATGCTGCAAGAAAGATGCGAAAACAGCCACTGCTGCTGTTAAGAAACATTAGAATAGCCCAATGAAATAAGTTCCCGTTCAATTTTGAACGGGATTTTTTTATAAAATGTTTTCCAGCTCTTTTAGATGATGAATGATATAAGTGGGTGTGATGCCCTGTGGTAATTCGGCCTTAAGATGGTTTACATAAACGGTATCCATTCCTGCCTTCATTCCGCCAATAATATCAGCCTCGATATTATCGCCTATCATCAAACTTTCTTCGGCTGTGGCTCCCGCGGTTACTAATGCGAAATCAAATATTTCTTTATTCGGTTTGAGGCTGTTTGCACATTCAGACGTAATAACATGACCAAAATAAATATGAATATTGCAGCTCTTTAATTTTCCATGCTGTACATCATCAAAACCATTTGTTATCAAATGAAGCTGATAGTTTTTGTTTTGAAGGTATTGGAGAATTTCCACTGTATATGGGAATACATTGGTTCTAAAAGGAAGTTTCTCCAGGAATTGTACGGCCATTTTTCTTGCAAGCGGCTCATCTGTAATTTTACAATCAAGTAAACTAAGCCACATTCTCTTCCATCGCAATTCCTCCTGTTTTATGAATCCTTTCGTATAGCGGTCCCATAGTCTTTCATTATGGTATGAATAACGTTCAAAAAAGAAATCAAAACTTTCTATTCCCCGTTCTGCAAGGCCATTGATGCTGAAAAGATCCAGGAGGGTTTCTTTTGCATTCATTTCAAAATCCCATAATGTATGATCCAGGTCGAAAAAAAGATGCTTGTACTGCATCCTGCAAATTAATGCGAAACGGGCATCCGCCAATCTGGGAACTGCGAACACTGTATTAACTTCGCGGGATGAACATTATTATAACAGGCGCTTCCAAAGGATTGGGAAAAGCGATCGGGGAGCGGTTTGCTGCGGGTGAAAATGCCGATGCCCTTTTTCTTTGTTCAAGAAATAAAATAAATCTTGAACAGGTTGAAACGGAATTGAAAATGATAAACCCCCGAATAACAGTTGATATTTACCCTGCGGATCTATCGGTAAAAGAAGAGGTGGAAGCGTTTGCACAATGGTTTTTATCCAAACGAAAAAAGATAGATATACTGATTAATAATGCAGGTAGTTTTTTACCAGGGAGTGTTCATAATGAACCAGACGGAACGCTTGAATCTATGATGCATACTAATCTTTACAGCGCTTATTATTTAACAAGATCCTTATTGCCTGCGATGATGAAAGAAAAAAGCGGGCACATATTTAATATGTGCTCAATAGCATCTCTGCAGGCTTATGAAAATGGTGGTGCCTACAGCATCAGCAAATTTGCACTTGCCGGTTTTTCAAAAAACCTGCGAGAAGAGTTGAAATCTTATAATATAAAAGTAACCGCGGTTTATCCCGGCGCGGCGTATACAGATTCATGGTCCCGATCTGGTGTTGACCCCAAGCGAATTATGGAAGCAAAAGATATTGCTGATCTTATTTATGCTTCTTCATTTCTTTCACCCCAGGCTTGTGTAGAAGATATAATTGTGCGGCCGCAGTTGGGCGACCTGTAAAAACTTAGGCAATTTCATTTGAAAGCAGCACTTGCCATGCTGCTGTAACATTCCCCTCATCTAATAACTGCCGTGCATACATGTGAAGTTCTTTTTCCATTTCTTCGGAAGACAGGGAATAATATTGAAAAATATTTTTAAGTTTTTCATCTTCAAATGAAGGATCAACTACAGGTAGATCATGCACATTTCCTAATTGTCCTAAATTATTGCCTGTAAGAATTTTGCTGTTGCGTATCGTTCCAGGTAAGGCATCTACCCCAATTCCTGATTTGATGTTCGGTTTTTCTACTTTAAATAAATTTTCAGGGCCAACCCTGCCATACCAATCACCGCCCAGCCTCGCAATATGGTGAAGTTTAGTTTGATCTATCATGGTTCTATCATCATTCAAAATGCTTTCATCAACATGCATGCATAATACTTCTGCGAAAACAACCTGCCCTGCCCCGCCAGTGTCTCCCAAACTTTTTACTTCAAGCACCTTACATTCCATTCTTATTTTAGATTCTTTAACCAATGGTGGTGCAACAAGAGATGCTTTTTCTTTTGTAAACCCTGCTTTAATAAATTCATCTGTTCCTTTAGGAAACTCGCAACTTGCCAAGCTTACCTGCTGCACCATATCATAATCACAAATATTTATTACGACCTCAGGTACTTCTAAAATATTTTGAAGTGTATGTTTAGTTGAATTATCTCTTACCCTTCTCGAAGGGGAAAAGATTACCACCGGCGGGTTAGAAGAAACCATGTTGAAAAAACTAAATGGGCTGAGATTTACCTTGCCATCTTTATCTATTGTACTCGCAAAGCAAATAGGTCGGGGACCAATTGCATGTTGCATCCAGTTTTGTTTGACAAGGGGGGTAAGTTCTGAAAGATTAAGGAACATAATGTTTTATTGTCTCGCGGAATACGCGGAAATCTTCTGCGTATTCCGCGAGAACTATTTTTTCTTCTTTTTTAAAATTGATAATTCAGTGTCTTCTTTAACAATCTTATTCTGCAAAATTCCAAGTTGCTCAATTTCCATTTCAACAACATCATTTTCTCTTAGCCACTGTTCTTCATAATCAGGATTATTTAATTTTCCTGTTCCATTCAATTCTAAAAAACATCCTGTTCCAACTGTTCCGCTTCCTATTATATCCCCGGGATGAAGATCAACACCATAAGATGCTCTTTCAATAATTTCAGCGAAGGTCCAGTCCATGTCTGCTAAATTTCCCTCACTTACCTGAACGCCATTTACAGTGCAGGTCATCTTTAAGTTCCAGCTTTTTCCAACATGGTTTTCTTTTGCATTCACTTCAAATTTCGCCAGCTCATCAAGTGTAACTAGATACGGACCTATTACAGTAGAAAAATCTTTTCCTTTTGCGGGGCCGAGATTCAATAACATTTCTTCCATCTGCAAGGTTCTTGCACTCATATCATTCATGATCATTAATCCGCCAATATATTCATGGGCTTCTTCTGCTGGTATATTTCTCCCGGGTTTGCAAATAACGATAGCCGCTTCCAGTTCGAAATCAAGTTTCTCAAAATGATCCGGCATGCAATTTATTTCGCCGGGGCCCTGTATGCTGTGATGGTTAGTAAAATAAAAAATCGGGTACTGATCGAACTCGGGAATCATTTCCACTTTCCGATTGCGCCTTGCTGCAGCAACATGCTGGCGAAAAGCATAACCATCCCTGCAACTTGCGGGAAAGGGAACAGGCGCAAGCAATTTTACCGTTTCAATTGGTGTACCTCTTTCTTTTCCAACACGACCATCTTTAACTGCTGCCTCCATGTTGCTGACGATATCAATACTTTCTTCCCAGTATTGCAACAGCATCTGCATGCCGGAAGGTAATTCTGGGTGAAGAAGATCCATATCATATAAATAACCATCGACTAGGATCGCAAGCTGATCGTGGCCACCTTTGATATAAGAGACAAGTTTCATGGGAAATGTTTATCAGTATTATGATTACACGAATTTGAGTGAATTAGATCGATTTACAATTTTACATAGGTGCACAATTCTAATTGCATGTATATCTATGTGGTAAACCTTTTAGCTTTAACCAAGTATCTGCTGCAAAATAGCATAGCTTTTTAAATCGCCAAAGTCTGCAATATGCAGCTTGAAATAATCCTGTAAAGCATATAAAGCCTGCCTGCGCAGATCCCGGTTTACTTTAAAATTTTCAAGGTCATTATAGAACTGGATGCGTGAAAGATCTGAGATCAGCTGAGCAGGTTGATCAGTAATGTAATAAGGGTGCGGGGGAACATCAGTAATATATTCGCCCTCCTTAAGATCGAGAACAGTATTTAATGAGCTGAAGTTATCGGTGATCCGGAATCCGAGCTCAGAGGAAAGATGCAGCATAAAATAGAGCGGCAGATTAGCGGCTAATGTATCGTTACCTGTATCCAGTTGCTTTAATGTATCCTCTGCCAGATAATATAATTCAGGATGTGCTTCGGGTTGTTTAAGACTATGTTGCAGCAATTCTATTATATACATCGCTACGGTATTGCGAACTACGTTGGATGAAACCTGCTGGTATAAAATTCCCCACTGGATATCTTTTACAAACTGCAGTTGTTTTAAGGGGTTATGATATACGATCATTTCAAGAATAGATGCAGGCTGGTAATAATTTACTTTCGGAGCCGATTTTTTTGTGCCCTTTCTTACACCCTTCATTATATAACTCTGCACGCCGAATATTTCAGTATACACAGAGCAGATAACACTCGTATCACCATAATTTGTGGTGCGCAGAATAATTCCCCTTGTTTTAAATGTTTCCAAAAGATTGCCAGAGGCTTTAATTAATAGAAAGCAAAGATTAGATTTGTTTACATGACCCGTACTGGCTCAGGTGTGAGTACAGGACCTGGTATGGAAGAAGGTGTAACAATATCTTTTACATTGCCTGTTCTCTTCAACACACCCCAGTTTTGTAATTCACCTTTTGCTGCACGGCGGATAGAGCGGAATAAAATGATCAGCATGATCCATCGGTAGATAAGTCTTTGGGGTATCAGCCAGATCAGTTTCCAGGGTTTTTCTTTTTCAAACACAAAAGCTATATAAGCGATCAATGCATCTACGAGAAGGAAAATAAGATAATATTTTCCAATCTTTCCCCTGCTGTCGGATGAAAGCAAACCGATAAACATTAAAGCATCAGCGATCGGTGCGAATAATGGGATGATATATTTGAACAAAAGAATATCCGGCAGAGCCGCCCATCCCAAACCTTTGTTCTCCAGGTTAAAAAGAGCGGTGTGGTGTTTCCAGAATGTTTGCATAACGCCGAATGTCCACCTGAAACGTTGCTTCATAAATTGTCTCAGCGTTTCGGGCGCCTCTGTAAATGCAATTGCGGCGGGTTCATTTGCAATTCGGTATCCTTCATGAAGTATCCTGATGGTAAGGTCGCAATCCTCGGCCAGGGTATCTGTTGTAAATCCACCAGCCAGCATCATAGCGTCCTTCCTGAATGCACCGATTGCTCCGGGCACAACCGTAATTGCATTCACATAGACAAAGGCTTTCCGGTCAAAGTTCTGACTTGTTGTATACTCAATACTTTGCCATCTTGTTAGCAGGTTCACTTCATTACCTACTTTAACTGTTCCTGCTACAGCGCCCACATTTTCATCGTTAAAATGTTTGACCATTAAACGAACAGCATCAGTTTTAAGTTTAGTATCGGCGTCTATACAGATCACAAAATCTGCATGCGATTGTGCGATCCCGTAATTTAAAGCGGAGGCCTTGCCGCCATTTGGTTTGGTAAACACTTTTACATGGGAATGATCATTAAAAGCGGCTGAGACTTTTTTAAATGTATCATCAGTACTTCCGTCATCAATAAAAATGATCTCAAAGTTTTTATAATCACACTGCAGTAAATTTTGAATGGAGCTTACCGCATTTACCTCTTCATTATATGCGGGCACAATGATGCTTACCAGTGGCAGGCCATATAAATCATCTAAATGATGGGTCTTTTCTTTTTTTCTTTGACGATATGCAAAGACGGCAACGATCATTAATCTTAAGGCGCCAAGAATAAGGAAGGTGATAAAAATGGAATAAAGAATGTTCCCCAAATAATATCCTATTTCAGCAAGAACGAAATCAACCTGTATAATATAATAGCCGCTATCTCTCGGTACCGGGGGCATAAGATCTTCTCTTTTCTTTCCGAGCAGATCTGCCACTGTAGTAAATGTATAACCACGTGCCTCAAAATATTTGATGATCTTAGGTACTGCCTCTACTGTTGCACTTCTGTCGCCACCTGCATCATGCAACAAAATGATATTGCCATCTGTAGCCTCATGATATCGCACAACACGGTTAAAAACGGTATCAGCATTGAAGTTCTCTATCTCACCTGCTTCCCAGTCTTCAGGGTCGATGCTTTCGCCCACCATTAAATAATTTTTATTACGGCTGAGAGAAACAGGTATTAATTCCTGCATGCTTTCAGGTTCGCTATCCGCATTAAATGGTGGTCTGAACATGATGGTGCTATGACCGGTAATACATTCGATGAGCAAACGTGTGGCGTCCATTTCTATATAGGCACGTTTTATTCCCACCTCCGCCATATTGGGATGGGTGAACGTGTGATTGCCTATTTCATGCCCTTCCCTGTAAATTCTCTTTACAAGCGGAATATTGTTTTCCGCCATTATGCCAACGACAAAAAAAGATCCCGGAACATGATATTTTGCTAATGTATCTAATATCTGTTTGGTGTATAAAGGATCGGGGCCATCATCGAACGTGAGCACCAGTTTATTATCTGCTTTACCCCATTTCCTTACAACAAACTGGGAAGGAAGAGAGTCATAATTCTCTTCACTGATCAGCATAAGACTGGTATCCAGTTCCGGTTGAATGTGCCCCGGCCGCGGCGTGGCAATTACATCAAGTACTTCACCTTCACCAATATAGTCGACAGGATTTTTACTTTGCAATTTTTCGAGTGCAGAAAAATCCAAATGCTGTAATGCAGCAATAGACATAGGTTTATTATAAAAACTCCAGAGCCTGCTGTCTTCACTTCCTAATCTCCAGAGTGCAGTACCGGCAAGACCATACTCGGTTGCAAAACGCATGGTATTAAAATTGGTAGCCGCGTCGGCTAAATAAACCTGGTGAGGATTATTTTGTGCATCCGTATAAGTATATTTTACATTGTAAGTATCGTTATCAAAATCAACCTTCGCATTATTATCACTTGCATGTACAAGTGCCTGGGCGTATGTTACCGTTTGAACACTGTCTTTGGACCAGTCGTAACCATAGCCTGCCATGTTTAAAACAATCTTGTTAAATGAAACTTGTTTAGCCAGCTCATCCACCGCGGCTTCTATCCATCTTTGCCCGCTGATCGTACCCGGGCGTGTATCGGGTGAATGCTCGTCATACGCCATGAGAAAAACCAGGTCATTATATTTTGAAAGCGCAGCATAGTCATAGTCCTGGTTAAAAGGGGAAACCTCCTGGGTTACAAGGAGACCGTGCTGGTGCAGTTGTGTATATAATTCTTTTTGAAATTGAGTGAGCGGCTCGTTTGTTTTCTCCGGCAGTTCTTCAAAGTCAATATTAATTCCCTCGAATTTATTTTCTAGCAAAACTTTTTCGATGTCACGAATGAGCCGCTGTTTTTTTGCGGGACTATGTAAAATGCGGTGCACAACATCACCATTGAAGGACTGGTTAATATTATTAGTAAGCAAGGGTGTGATCTTTACCCCCGCCTTTTTTATTAGACGAAGAGCAGCTCCATCTATTTTTGTTATTAGGGTATCTGTTTTCGGATCGAGAAAAAACCATTCAGGAATTACCAGATTAAGTTTGTCGATATTTCCGCGGAGCGAATAAAAAGATTGCGGGTCCCAGTCAACATAAAACGCTGCCCGCACACCGGTAGAATCGTTGAAAATCGGTTTGCTTTTATTTTTTTTTCTTTGGAAGATATCCTGGCTGAGACCTTTTTTAGCCGACCATTGCAGATCGATGAATTTTCGGAAGCCCTTATATTTTTTACTGAGTGGTGTTTCTTTTGCCAGGGCTTGTTCTGCAGTTAAAGCGGTTTTCATGCTCTGGGCAATTTCCAGGTTGGGAATTACAGGCATGAAAAGGTCTCTCATTGAAATGATGAATACCGGGATGGAACAAAACAACAGAATGATAATAAAGCGGGTACTCCACTTTACTCTTTTCCAGCGGGTTTTATTTTTTGTCTGAAATATTTGGGCTGATCCGGGCTGCATAATCGTAAGGGATTGCAAGCTACAATCTAAGATGCAAAAGTTTTATAAAAGCTGGATTATAAGGGGCTTAAGATTAGCGCAATGTTAAGGTGATTAACATTTTGCTGGCGCAATTACTTTGGATTTTTAAATGAGAGGAAAAGCTGAATAATAATATGAGGTACAAGCGTGCGACGCCATTGAAGCTAAATTGAAATACCAGGGCCCGGCTCAAATTCTTCACTTAACACTCAAAAGTGCTGTAGAAATACGGTGTTTTCGCTTCGAACTCGGCGCTGCAGGTATCCACCATTTTATACACTCTTGTAATACCGGCTGCTTTTCTTTTTTCATATACCTCATCTTCGGTGCAGGTATTTTTTAGAATGCGGGAAATTTGTTCGTCGCTGAAACCATTTCTTTTTGCTTCTTTCAGTAGTTCAAGCGGCATAGAATCCAGTGAATATTTTGCGATCTCTTTTTCAATGTTGCAGATCTCGAGGATCTGGTAAATGAACCAGCGGTCTATGTGTGTCGCCTGTACAATTGTTTTAACGGTTACTCCCTGCATCAAGGCGTCTTTGATGCGGAAGATGCGATCCCATTTCGGAATTTTTATATACTCAATGAGATCATCGGTATGCATTAAACTTTTGCCATAATATCCCAAACCAACAGCTTCATTTTCTAAACTCTGGCAGGCCTTCTGAATGGCTTCGGTAAAACTTCTGCCGATTGCCATTACTTCACCCACACTTTTCATTTGCAGCCCGAGTGTATCATTAGCGCCTTTGAACTTATCGAAATTCCAGCGGGGGATCTTTACGATCACATAATCAAGCGCCGGTTCAAAATAGGCTGATGTAGTTTTTGTAATCTGGTTTTTTAATTCATCCAAAGAATACCCGATAGCAAGCTTAGCAGCAATTTTAGCGATAGGATAGCCTGTTGCTTTTGATGCAAGTGCAGAAGATCGGCTTACTCTCGGGTTAATTTCAATCGCAATAATTTCTTCAGTTTCAGGATTCAGTGAGAACTGAACATTACAACCACCTGCAAAATTGCCGAGGTCTCGCATCATGCGGATAGCGGTATTACGCATCAGCTGAAACGCAGTGTCACTCAGTGTCATAGCAGGCGCAACGGTAATGGAGTCGCCGGTATGAATTCCCATCGGGTCAAAATTTTCAACAGTACAAATAATAACAACGTTATCATTAGCGTCCCGTAAAAGTTCGAGCTCGAATTCTTTCCATCCAAGCACTGCTTTTTCAACAAGGACTTCATGAATAGGAGATGCGGTTAAGCCACGGTTCAGTGCTTCATCAAGTTCATCTTTTGAATGAACAAATCCGCCACCGGTTCCGCCCAAAGTAAAAGAAGGACGGATCACTAATGGAAAGCCGATCTCCTGTGCAAACTCTTTTCCTTCCAGGAAACTATTTGCGGTTTTTGCAGGAGCAACGGGTACACCCATTTGTAACATCCACTGGCGAAATTTTTCTCTGTCCTCTGCTTTATCGATCGCCTTAATATCTACACCGATCAGCCTTACATTATATTTTTCCCAGAGGCCAAGTTCCTCAGATTCTTTAGCGAGGTTAAGTGCAGTCTGTCCACCCATTGTTGGAAGCACTGCATCAATCTTATTTTCTTCCAGTATTTGTTCAATACTTTCTGCATTTAATGGCAGGAGGTAAACTTTGTCTGCCATCATCGGGTCTGTCATGATGGTGGCGGGATTACTGTTAATAAGGATTACTTCAATTCCTTCTTCACGCAAACTTCTGGCAGCCTGCGTTCCGGCGTAATCAAACTCACATGCCTGGCCGATAACGATGGGTCCTGAACCGATGATCAGCACTGATTTTATTGAATGGTCTCTGGGCATAATAGTTGTAATTCCTGTGACTAAATATTACACTGCTTTTGCAAGTATGATAATGGGCAGGTAAATTGCGCAAAAGTAACATAGCAATTGAAAAGACCGATTTATTTTTTTCTGAAAGCAAATCCAAAAATGATAGTAAGAGTCGTCCTCATCGCAGCATGCTGGTTTATAGTTCAAGCTCTGTTTGCCCAGGAAATGAAACAAAATAATGGCGAACTGAAAAGGCAGGATGCCGGCTTTGGGTCACCACTGGAAATTCCTTTATCGCTGAGTGCCAATTTCGGGGAGATCAGGCCCAATCATTATCATATGGGTTTGGATATCAGAACTGCCCAGCGGGAAAACCTGCCTGTTGTTGCCGCGGCTGATGGTTATGTGAGCCGTATCAGTATTGAAGCGGGTGGTTTTGGAAATGCGATTTATATCACCCATCCGAATGGATACACTACTTTATATGCGCATTTGAATTCGTATTATCCCCAGCTTGCTGAATATGTAAAAACTAAACAATACAAAGAAGAAAAATGGGAGCAGGATTTTAAATTACCGGCCGGAAGATTTCCTGTAAGAAAAGGACAGTTTATTGCTTTTAGCGGTAATACCGGTGCATCTGCAGGGCCGCATCTGCATTTTGAAATACGCGATACAAAAACGGAGACAAATCTTAATCCTTTGCTTTTAGGAATTGATGTTCCTGATAATATTCCGCCAGCATTGTCTGGCCTTTACTGGTATGACAGGCGATACTCTGTTTATGATGCGGGCCCTAAAGCCATCTCCCTAAAAAAGTCGGGCAGCGATTACAGTTCTAATGGCGTGATAAAAGTTTCTTCTCCCAAAATCAGTTTTGCAATGAAAGCGCAGGACAAAACGAATAGTTCTGGTTTCTATTTTGGTGTATACAAAGGGGAAGTATATATGGATGAAAAACTGGCCGGCAAATTTGCGCTTGATCGTATTTCTTACGATGAAACACGCTATGTGAATGCAGGAATTGATTATAAAACTTTTACTGAAAGAGGTAGTGGAATACAATATTTATTCAGGTTGCCCGGAAATCATTTGCAGGCTTTTTTGAATGAGCCGGATGGAACTTTGAATATTAGTGATGAGCAGTTGCATAATATCAGGATCGTGTTGACGGACGCCGCAGGAAATGTAACGCATGTGAACCTGCTGATCCAATATAATAAATCTAATGATGAATCGATGATGTTTACTGCGGATCGTATTCCTTTCAATCCCAATAAAGAAAATCATTTTGAAACCGGCAATGTAAAAATGATGATGAATTCAAATGCATTGTATGATGTTGTTCCATTTCGAATTATGGAAACTGCAGGAGATATTTCAACAAATGCCCAGGTGGGTTCAATCAACATCCCGGTTCATAATTTTTATACTGCGAGTTTGAAATTAAATGAAGACGCAAAAGTTAACCGGGATAAAGTTGTGATGTTTTTAAAAGGATATAAATATACTGGTGTTGTAAAAGGAAAGTGGACAGGCAATTGGATGGAAGGGCAGTTTAGAAATTTTGGTGTGATTAAACTGGTTGAAGATAATGTGGCGCCTGTAATAAAACCGTTAGGCTGGAAAAGCAATACAGTATTTGGTAATAATTCCATCATCAGGGTTAGATGTGATGATAACCTTGAAACAATAAAAAGCTTCAGGGCAGAAGTGGATGGTAACTGGTTGTTATTTGCCCGAAGGGGCGATGAATTTATTTATAAAATGGATGAACATTTTCCCGGCGGACGCAGCCAGCTTAAATTAACTGCAGAAGATGTGGCAGGTAATAAAAAAGAAATAATTTATGACGTAAGTAAATCGGACAGGGTAATTAATACAGCTCTAAAAAAAACAGGCAAGAAAAGAATCGTGCCTAAAACAAAAAAACATAACAGTGTTAAAAGAAGGAAATAAAGCGCCGGCATTTTCAGGAGTTGATCAAAACGGAAACAACATTTCTCTTTCTGATTTTAAAGGCAGGAAGGTAGTGCTTTATTTCTACCCGCATGATGATACGCCAACCTGCACTACGCAAGCATGTAACCTGAGAGACAATTATGGTGCGTTAGCGAAACAAGGTTATGCAGTTGTAGGGGTAAGCGAAGACAGCGTAAAAAGTCATAAGAAATTTGAAAAAAAATATTCACTTCCATTTCCCCTGGTAGCTGATGAAGAAAGAATGATTATTAACAAGTATGGCGTTTGGCAATTAAAAAAATTTATGGGGAGAGAATTTATGGGAACGATACGAACTACTTTTTTAATTAATGAAAAAGGTGTTATCGAGCATATTATCGATAAACCTAAAAGTAAAAATCATACAGAAGAAATCTTAGCGTTGTGGGGCGAATAAAAGTAAAAATAAAAGAGAATTCATTATTTGCTTTTATGGGAGCAGTTTTTTTGCGATCTAAAAAAATGGCGTTAGTAACCGGCTCAACAATTCATTTATGGAAAACAACGAGGCAGGAATTTTTATCAAATCAAACATGGGTATGTCATGAATTGAAACATGTTCAGCAATACCAGCAATATGGAATGCTGAAGTTTTTGATTATTTATTTTATCGAATTTTTAAAGAATGGTTATGAGAATAACCGGCTGGAAAAAGAGGCGAGAGATAATGAGAGAAATACAGGATGTATAGAACTATTTGAGTTTACCAGCTAGAAACAGAGAATGATAAAGTTATTACAAGAAACGCCTATGTTTCTATGTGCCTATGTGTTAAATCACACCCATTCAACCTCTCCAAAATCAAAATGATCCTGCGGACCATTGCTTATTTCTAGCTGGTTCCATTGATTTACTTTATCAACTATTGCAGTGAAAGCCTGGTTGCCTTTTTTAAACCGTACTTCAGCTCCCCTCATAAATAGAACTGAATTATATACATCAAGTATTTCTTTAAACTTTCCTGCAAGAATCAATTCATACTGTGTTTGAATTTTTTCGCAAAGTTGTTTGGCCAGCGCTACACGATCATGCGTCTTGCCTGTGATCTGTTTAAGTGATACGGCATTCATAATGGCATCATTGAATACCGCCTGGTTAATGTTCATTCCAATGCCTGTCACAGACCACTGCCATTTAGTGCCACGTACAATATTGTCTATTAAAATGCCCCCTGCCTTTCTGTCACGCCAATAAATATCATTGGGCCATTTTATTTTGGTTTCATCACCTGCATAACTTGAAAATAATTGGTGTGCGGCAACGGCGATGGCAATACTAATTTCAAACGAACGGCCAAGATCGAATGTGCTCGTATCAAGCAATATAGAGAGGATAATATTTTGTCGGGCTTCCGTTTCCCAAGCCTTCCCCCGCTGTCCTCTGCCGTTTGTTTGCATGTGCGCAAACCATGCAGTACCATGTGTTGCAGCATCATTTTGCACCTGTGCCATGGCATAGTTGTTGGTGCTTTCAATTGTTGCAATTTCTATAAAAGGTTCACCAATAGTGGATTGAAAGGCAGATGGATGCAAAGAATTCCTATTTTTGAACGAAGTTAATGAAGAGAGACAAATGCAGAGAGTTGTTGAGTCTTTATTCAGGCTTGTAACATTTATTCATTTTTAAATTTTGATGTGTTTGACACCATTATCTGTTTTGAACTCCCGTAAAAAAAACACCCATAACAGGCTTACCCGTAATTCAAAAATCTTTAAAGCAATTATCAAGGCCATCCAGGATAAAAAAGGAGAAAAGATTGTTTCGTTAGACCTTCGCAAGATCGATGAAGCAGTGACTGATTTTTTTGTCCTCTGTGAGGCAGGTAGCACTACCCAGGTAAAAGCAATCAGTGATGCGGTGGAAGATAAAGTGAGAGAAGAGTGCGGCGAAAATCCATATAAACATGAAGGTCACCAGGCTTTGCAATGGGTGCTGATAGATTATGTGAATGTGGTAGTACATGTTATGCTCCCAGATATCCGCAAATTTTATAAACTGGAAGAAATGTGGAGCGATGCAGTTCTGACAGAACACAACGATGCTAACGCATAATCATTTAATTTCCATTATTAATCAGATCAAAAAAGAGTATGTCACAGGAAGATAAAAAATCGCGACCAAGTTTTATGAAGAGAGGAGCAGGAAGCGGGGATGATGAAAAGGGACCGAAGAAAACACCAAGGTTTAGCATATACTGGATCTATGCTATGATCGCCATCGTGCTGATCGGCTATAATTTTTTAAGTTTTAATCCTGAGGCCCTGCCAACCACTGAACAGGATTTTAAAGAAAGAATGCTTGTTCAGGGTGATGTGGATCACCTGGATTATGTTACCAATAAAAAGATCGTAAGGATATATATCAAAAAAGACAGCCTCAGCAAATCTTATTATGCCGAGCGCTTTCAAAAAAAAGCATCTGACCCAAGTAAAGGTCCCCAGTTCGAGTTTAATATTAACACCTGGGAAAGTTTTGAAAACAGGCTGGGTGAGTTTTATAAAACACATAATCTCCAGGAAGTTCAGACCAAATCTGTAACCGAGGGTGAGTGGTTCGGACCGATATTAAATACCCTCATCACTATATTATTATTTATCGGCCTTTGGGTTTTACTTATGAGAAAAGTGGGTGGTCCTTCAGGTGGTGGTGGCCCCGGCGGAATTTTCAATATCGGTAAATCAAGAGCTACACTATTTGATAAGGGCACAAGAGTAAACATCACTTTTGCTGATGTTGCAGGATTGGACGAAGCAAAAGTAGAGGTGATGGAAATTGTTGACTTCCTGAAAAATCCAAAAAAATATACTGCACTTGGGGGTAAGATACCCAAGGGTGCTTTGCTGGTAGGACCCCCAGGTACGGGTAAAACTTTGCTGGCAAAAGCAATGGCTGGTGAGGCGCAGGTTCCTTTCTTTAGCATGAGCGGGTCTGATTTTGTTGAACTTTTTGTAGGTGTTGGTGCAAGCCGTGTTCGTGATCTGTTTAAACAGGCAAGAGAAAAAGCGCCATGTATCATTTTCATAGATGAGATAGATGCAATTGGTCGTGCCCGTGGCCGCAATGCCATGGTGAGCAACGATGAAAGAGAAAATACATTAAACCAGTTACTGGTTGAAATGGATGGATTTGGAACTGATAGCGGTATCATCATTCTTGCGGCAACTAACAGGCCCGATGTATTGGATACAGCCTTATTAAGACCAGGCCGTTTTGACCGGCAGATTTCTATTGACCGCCCTGATGTTAAAGGCCGTGAAGCGATTCTTAAAGTACACCTGAAACCAATTAAGGTTTCACAAACACTCGATGTTCATAAACTCGCGGAACAAACACCTGGTTTCGCAGGTGCCGATATCGCCAACGTGTGTAACGAGGCAGCATTGATCGCTGCAAGAAAAGGAAAGGATGCAGTAGATATGAGTGATTTCCAGGATGCGATTGATCGTGTAATTGGCGGATTGGAAAAAAAGAACAAGATCATATCACCCGAAGAAAAAGAGATCATTGCTTATCATGAAGCCGGCCACGCAATTTGCGGTTGGTTCCTTGAACATGCTTACCCGCTGTTAAAAGTTACTATTGTTCCACGCGGCAGTGCGGCATTAGGATATGCGCAGTATACACCCAAAGAGCAGTACCTGTATAACACAGACCAATTGAACGACCAGATATGTATGACCTTGGGTGGAAGAGCTGCTGAACAGATTTTTTTCGGAAAGATTTCTACCGGTGCTTCGAATGATTTGCAACAGATCACTAAGATGGCGTACTCCATGATTACTGTTTATGGAATGAATGAGAAAGTGGGGAACATTAGTTTTTACGATCCGCAGCAGGAGAATATGTTCACTAAACCTTACAGTGAAGAAACGGGAAAAATAATAGATGAGGAAGTAAGAAAGCTGATCGATGTGGCTTATGTAAGAACGCTGGAATTGCTGACCACAAAAAAACAGCAGGTAGAAATATTAGCAAAAGAGCTGCTGGAAAAAGAGGTGTTGTTCCAGAGTGATGTAGAAACGCTGATAGGTAAAAGACCTTATGAAGAAAAGAAAACTTTGGATATAGAAGTGGATGAAGAAGAACATAAAGCTCATCCCCAGGATGGAACAATAAGTGAAGGTGTTCCACCTTTTAGCAGCGATGTGAATCCTCCGCATTAATTTTGCATACATGGATACAACTTCATCAAAAAATAAGATATTAACCAGGATAAGGCAGGCACTGAAAACACCAGTGCCTGTTCCTTTTCCCGGAACTGAAGACAGAAGTAATTTATTTACAGCCTCACAGGAAGAACCAGCATTTGTTTTCGCTCAGAACTTTACACAACTGCAGGGAAGATTCTCATATTGTGAAAATGAACCAGAGTTGGTAAAACAACTGCAGGCGTTATTTGAAGCAAGAAAATATTCTGCAATTTATTGCCGTGAAGAGCCTTTGAAAGAAGGCCTGAAATCTGCGGGATTAGAAATGGATTATTCTGATAACCTGAGTAATTGCCATGCATCCGTTACCGGTTGTGAAAAACTGGTTGCCAGAACAGGAAGTATTTTGATGAGTAGCGCACAGCCAAGCGGAAGAACTGTTAGCGTATATGCACCCGTACACATTTGCATTGCGTATACTGATCAGCTGGTTTTTGATATCAGTGAAGGAATTTCTTTCATGAATGAGAAATACAAAACGCTTCCTTCTTTAATAACACTGGCAACAGGCCCAAGCCGAACTGCCGATATAGAAAAAACTTTAGTTGTTGGCGTACATGGACCAAAAGAAGTATTTTGCTTTTTAGTGGAACGCTGATTGCTCAACCCCCGTATTAATGGCCCTTATTTCACCAGGAAAAAAGATTTACTTTCTCTCAGACTTTCATCTCGGAGCGCCCGACTATTCATCAAGCCTGGTAAGGGAAAAGAAAATTGTACATTTTTTTGATTCAATTAAACATGATGCAGAACAAATATTTATTGTAGGCGACATTTTTGATTTTTGGTATGAATACAAGAAGGTAATTCCCAAAGGATATGTTCGGCTTTTAGGTAAACTTGCTGAATTAAGTGATGCCGGTATTCAACTTCATTTTTTTGTCGGCAATCATGACATGTGGGTGAAAGACTATTTTATTGAAGAATTAAGGATGAAAGTTTATTTCGAACCGCAAACCTTTGAATGGAACAATATAAAATTTTATATCGGGCATGGTGATGGACTTGGGCCCGGCGATAAGGGATATAAAATGATGAAGAAAGTTTTCCGGAACTCTTTCTGCCAGTGGCTGTTTGGCCAGTTACATCCATCCTGGGGAATTGGACTTGCTAATTATTTCAGCAGGAAGAGCCGTGAAAAAACCGGGGAGACTGATAAACATTTTTTAGGAGAAGATAACGAATGGCTGATCATTCATTCAAGATCAATTCTTGCCAAAGAACATTTTGATTATTTTATTTTCGGTCACAGGCACCTGCCTTTAGATATTCAGCTATCAGTCAATAGCCGCTATATTAATTTAGGCGACTGGATACGCAGTTTCACTTACGCGGTATTTGATGGAAATAAACTTGAACTGAAATACTGGAACGCTTAATAATTTTTTTATTTCAGTTATACTACAACCAATTCATAAAAACTTTCGGGGTTCAGGTATTGTTGCGCCAGCTCTTGTATTTCCGGAGCAGTGATATTTCTGATCACGTTCATACTATTATAAAAGTATTCGCTGTCTAACCCGTTCAGGATATAATTTTTCCATCGTGCAATTACCTGGAAAGGACCATCCAGGTCGCCAAGTATTGTACCGATCATGTAGTTCTTTACTAAGTGCAATTCTTCTTCAGTCACAGGTTCCTCTCGCAGCCGTTGCATTTCATGATATACTTCTTTGATGGTGGCCTCACAGACGTCTCTTCCCGCTTCCGTGCTGATCATCCAGGCACTAAGTTGTAAATGGTTCTGAATATAACTGTGAATTCCATAAGTGTAACCTTTGTCTTCGCGTATATTACTCATTAGCCTTGACCCGAAGTATCCGCCAAAAATATTATTCAATACCTGTGCCTTAGGAAAATCCGGATGTTTGCGATTGAAGAAGGGGCGGCCTATTCTTATGGCACCCTGAACTCCATTAGAGTCATTAACGATATTATATTTTTTTTCTTCGGCCGGCTTAATATTATATTTTACTTCCTGAACTGAATTTTGGTCGAAAGGCAATTTTCCAAAATGCATATTAAGGAGCTGATCAAAATCAGCTGGTAACTTTCCTGCTGCGAATATGATGCATTTGCCATGCGTATAAAAGCGCTCATAAAACTTCCTGAGCTGTTCTCTTTCTATGGCATCATAGTCTTCCATTTTGCTATAACGGCCATATGGATGATGAAAGCCGAAAAGATGTTCATCGATTAACCTGTTAGCAATGAAATCGCATTTTTGCAAATTCACCTGCAAGCGTTGTTTTTGATTTTGTTTGTAGGTGGCTATTTCTTCTTCAGGGAAAGCGGCATCTGTAATAACCTCTGTTATCAATGGCATAAGATCGGCGAGGTACTTATTCAGGCAATGCAGGGTGATAGTTGCAGTTTCATTATAACAATGACGGTTGAAATAAGCGCCGTAGAATTCAAGATCCTCATTAATCTCATAAGCTGATTTCTTACTTGTGCCATTCTTTAGTAAAAAATTTGTTGATGCAGCTAAAACATTTTGCTCTTCGTACCAGTTACCTGCATAAAAAACAAATTCAAGTTGCAACACTTCCTGCGGCCCCGCATTGAAAGTATAAACGGGCACACCATTGTCTAGCGTAAAGAGAGAGGGTGGTTTTAGTTCCAGTTTAAAATCAACGGCATCAGCTATAGGAGGCGCGGTCGTTCTGTTCAGCATAATTAATTGTTACTAAAGTATTGCAGTGTGTTGCTATTCGTTTCTTCCAATATTTTTTTACTAAAGCGTTGTATTTCTTCTACTGTAATAGCCTGGTATCTTTCCAGTTCAACATTAAAAAGTGAAGCATCGCCGAGTAGTTCATAAAAAGCAAGGCTGCCGGCACGGCTCATTACGCTCATGTCTTCAAAAGCAATTACACTTTCCGTTTTATTTTTTACTTTTTGCAATTCCGCTTCTGTGATCATTGCATTTTGTAATTGATCGATCACTTCTTTTATACCTTCTTCAGCGGTTTCCATTTTAACCCCTTTAACCAATTTTCCGTCGATCGTTAACAAGCCCGGATCCACCGTTCCAAAATGATAACAATCTATACTGCTGAATAATTTCTTTTCTTTTACCAGTTGCTGATGTAACCGGGATGATGCACCGCCCCCTAATATTTCAGATATCAGATCGGCCACATAATATTCTTTATCTATCCTGCCGGCCATATGCCATGTTTTATATAAAGCATCAAGTGGCACATTGGCTGTTATATTCATCAAACGCTTTTCCTTTTGCTCGGGTTCAGCAGGTAATGACCTCACGTATTTTTCACCCATTGGTATAGGGCCAAACCATTTTTCTGCAAGCCGCTTTACGTTCTCTGTCTGAACATTTCCTGCAACAACCAGTATGGCATTTACGGGGCGGTAATGTTTGAAGAAAAATTCTTTAACATCGGTAAGGCTCGCGTTTTCTATATGGCTTAAATCTTTACCTATTGTCATCCATTTATAGGGATGAACTTTATAGGATAGTTCACGCATTTTATGCCATACATCGCCGTAAGGTTTATTGAGGTAGTGTTCTTTAAACTCTTCACTCACCACTTTACGCTGAACATCAAGACTTTTTTTTCCGAAGGCAAGGCTTAACATGCGGTCGCTTTCCAGCCAAAATGCCGTTTCGATATTTTGTGCAGGAAGCTGGCAGTAATAATTCGTAAGGTCGTTGGTGGTATACGCATTATTTTCTCCGCCTGCACGCTGCAGGGGTTCATCATAATCAGGAATATTTACTGACCCGCCGAACATAAGATGTTCGAAGAGATGAGCAAAACCTGTTTTATCTTCTGTTTCGTCACGTGAGCCTACATCATACAAAACATTCACTACAGCCATAGGTGTTGAGAAGTCCTGATGTATCAGCACCTTTAAACCATTGTCCAGCTGGAAGCGGCTAAATTCAATCATACTTTAAAATAAAAGGAGTGCAAAATAACCAACAAAAACCGGAATTACTTTACAAGATATCAGCGAATATCTTTTACCGGCAGGCGTATAGGCATCAGTACTCCATCCCTGGTAATGATCACTTTTAACTTCGTTCCTGCATTTTGCAGTAAAGTTTTATAAGCCTGTATATCGCCGCTTAAATTATTCTCAATGCCGATAATTTTATCCATTGGTTTAAAGCCGGCTTTTTCAGCCGGGGAACCGGGAAGCACATCGAGGATAACCACTTCGCCTTTGAGCAGGTAGATAGCAAGACCGGTATAAGAATAATCAAATGGCTCCGCAAATCTCGTGTTGGGTTTTAGATAAAATATTTGTTCAGGGTAGTTAATGATCACATTAAATCTGCGAAGGATATCGTTTCCTATAAGGCCTCCAAGTAAAGGATATGCAGTAACATTATAATCATCCTCAAAAATATAAACAGGAACTTTTCTAAAACGATAGGGCCCCACCTTCACTTCTTTGATAACGGTTAAATCCATAGCGGCCTTTCCACCCAAACCTTCTCCCTGGGTATGAAATATTTTTTTCTTTTTTTCAAAAAATGCGCTGTCCTGTATAAAGCTTCTCGAGAACAGCATGCAAAGACCTGCCCCCGTATCGAAATAATATTTCGCAGCAACCTGTGTAGCATCTCTTACATTGATCGTTTGCATCGGCAGGGTACTGAAATTCGGTTTCATATAAAATCCGCCCTTGGGATATCTCATACTACCAGGGCGCAGAACATCGATCACCTGCTTATCATAATCTATACTTATAATAAAACGCCTGAAAAAGCTGTACCCGATTATGCCATCTACTCTTACACCGTAAACACTGGTAAGTATCTCGTAATCGTTAATATGAAAATCCATACTGTCGATAGTGAGCCCTGGTAAACGAAATGTATGTGAATAAGTAAAAGACACTTCTTTCATACCGGCGATTCCCCTGATGGTCTTGTCTGTTTTCATGCTTTTAAGCTGGAGATCTTCAACGGTTGTGGAATCTAAAGAGATACCGCCGCTGCCGGTATCAAGGATAAAGTTGAGTGAATCTTTAAAATCATCAAGTGTCGCCTGTACGATTATAATACCCCCGGTTAACATCTTGAAAGGAAAACGTGTAAGAAGCTTTGCAGGCGGCATCACAAATTGTTCCTGGGCATTTGCATCTGAAAATACAGGGCACAGCAGAAAGAGCAGAAATATCCGGGCTGCAATCAGGAATGGAAGGTTTCGGTTGCGTATCAAGCTAGTAGTTTTCAACTATGGAATCAGCGATAATTTGAATTTAAACTATTTCTTCAAATTGCGCTTTAATTGTTAAGACACAATGCCCGGGTGTTCAGTTGCATCTGTTATATTTACTTTTGCAAAATAAATTGTGACTTCAAATGAACCGGGAAGATATTTACCAGAGAGCGCTGAATTTTGAATTTCTTTCAATAGAAGAAGGAATGTATTTGTTTGAAGAAGCGCCGCTGGCTGACCTCATGTTTATCGCCGATAGTCTTAGGAAAAAACAGGTTCCTCATGGTAAAGTTACCTGGCAGATAGACCGGAATGTGAACACCACCAATGTATGCGTAGCTAACTGTAAATTCTGTAATTTTTACCGGATTCCCGGTCATGCGGAAGCTTATATTACAGACATCGAAACATATAAGAGAAAAATTGAAGAGACCATTCGTTTTGGCGGGGATCAACTGCTGTTGCAAGGGGGCCATCACCCGGAACTGGGTTTGAGATTTTATACTGATTTATTCAGGAATTTAAAACAGCTCTACCCGGAGATTAAACTACACACACTCGGTCCGCCGGAAGTAGCTCATATATGCAAACTGGAAAAAATGAGTCACCACGATGTACTCAAAGAATTAAAAGCGGCTGGAATGAATTCATTACCGGGTGCAGGTGCGGAAATTCTTGTTGACAGGGTAAGACGTTTGATCAGCAAAGGAAAATGCGGAGCAGATGAATGGCTGGAGATCATGCACCAGGCTCATAATCTTAATATCACTACTTCTGCCACCATGATGTTTGGCCATGTGGAAACGATTGAGGAAAGATTTATTCATCTCATACGTTTAAGAGAGGTACAGAGCCGTAAGCCTGCTGAGGCAAAAGGTTTCCTTGCTTTTATTCCATGGACTTTCCAGGATGTTGATACTTTGCTTACCAGGATACGTGGCGTGCATAATCTTACCACGGCTGATGAATATATCCGGATGATAGCTATCAGCCGTATCATGTTACCAAACGTAAAAAATATACAAGCCAGCTGGTTAACTGTTGGTAAACAAACTGCGCAAATATGTCTTCATGCGGGTGCAAATGATTTTGGAAGTATTATGATCGAAGAAAATGTTGTAAGCGCCGCCGGGGCTCCACACCGTTTTACTTCTAAGACAATACAGGCAGCCATCAGCGAAGCCGGCTTTGAGCCACAGCTAAGAAATCAACAATACGAATGGAGAGAAATTCCCCAGGCAATAGTTGAACAGGTAATTGATTATTAGGTTTCGGTTTCAGATTTCGGTTATCCTCAGCGAGGCAGAACCTGTAACTAAAACTGAAAACCGAAATCTGAATGCCGAAAACTATCGTTACACATCCGCACGTCTTCCACCTCTGAGCAATGCTACAAGAAGCAAAATAAATACAGCTACGCCAATGATCCATACCCAGGGGGAGCCCCAGAAAGCATCATTACTGCCTGTTGTGATATTTACATCTACTTTTTTATCCTGCGCAAAAGTGCTGATGCTGGTAAATAAAGTAAGAAAAGCGAGTATAATGCTAAGCCTGGTCTGTAGAATAAAAGATTTCATACATTATAAGTTGGTTATACTCTACTAGTTAAAAACCATGCCATTTACAATATACGTTTGCTGGCCGCCAGGTATCAGCATAAAAAAAGCCCCGATGCGGGGCAGGCAGTTGGTATTGGTTGTAGTGTATACTTATTGTAAATTGATCTCTTTACACAAGGCAGTGAAAATATCATCAACGCTGCCTTCTCCTTCAATTTTTTTTACTTTATCAAAGCGGCCGTAATAATCCGCCACCACCGAAGTCTTTTTATTGTACTCATGTATTCTCGCCCTGATCACTTCTTCATTTGTGTCGTCAGATCTTCCGCTGGTTAAGCCACGACCCAGCAGACGTTTAACCAATTCCCCTTCCGATACCTGGAGTGCAAGCACCACATGTATTTCTGTATTTTTTAATTTCAGCAATTTATCCAGCGCTTCTGCCTGCGCCTCAGTACGGGGAAATCCATCGAATAAAAAACCTACGGCTTGTGGATTTGTATCCAGTGCAGAGCTTATCATTCCGATTACAACTTCGTCCGGTACGAGCTGACCTTTATCCATAAAGTTTTTAGCTTCAGTTCCTAAAGGTGTCTGCCGGGATATTTCACTGCGAAGCAAGTCTCCTGTGCTTAAATGCTTTAACCCATACTTACGGATCAGATTTTCACTTTGGGTACCTTTCCCGCTTCCCGGAGGGCCGAACAAAATAATGTTGAACATGTACTTGCTAACCTTGAATGAGAAGCAAATATAAGGGAGCTTTTAAAAGATTTTAACAGATTGTATGGCTATCTCTTGTTAGTTTATCAAAATTAAAGGCCCGTTAAACTCTTTTTAAGTAAAACCCTTTTACAACGATGGTCGTAGATTAGCTCTAAATATCACTTATGTTTAGCCGGTTTCTATTGAGCATTATTGTTGTGCTAACCGTAATGTCCTGCAACAGCCAGGGTTCAAAACCAAATAAAACGATCATGGAAAATAATAGTTTCAAAAACAATCCACATTTTTCACGCACAGATAGCAGTAAACTAGCCCTTTCGGAAAATGAGTGGAAGAAAATTTTATCTCCAGAGGTTTATAATATTGCCCGGGAGAAAGGTACCGAACGACCCTTCACAAGTAAATTTGAAACCTCTAATGAAATAGGAACTTACTATTGCGCGGCTTGTGGCAACTCGCTGTTTAAAAGCGATACCAAATTTGAAAGTGGGTGTGGATGGCCCAGCTTTTATGAGCCTGTTTCAAAAAGCTCAATTATTTATTCGCCCGACAACGCCTATGGAATGAAGAGAACCGAAGTTCAGTGCGGCCGGTGTAAGGCTCACCTTGGACATGTATTTGAAGACGGTCCTCCACCAACCGGGCTTCGTTATTGCATCAATGGAGTAGTGCTCGATTTTGAAAAAGCTAAAGAAGCGGAGAGCAAGTATAATGAGCAGAAGCAATAATGAAAGTATTGGATTTTTTAAAAGTTGTAGGTATATAGGTATATAACAAGGCATCCTATATACATATTATACCTATATACTTTCCCCGACTTTCTTTTCTAACAGAAGATTGCTGCATCCCTTCCACAGCTTATTTTTGCGCCGTAAACAATGAAAATATGAGCAGGCTCAGCCAGTTGGCAGAAAGTATGACGGGTTCTGAAATCGTAAGATTAGGGAATGAAATAAGCGATCGCATCAGGAAAGGAGAAACAATTTTTAATTATACAATTGGTGATTTTGATCCGAAAGTATTTCCGATACCTGCAGAGTTAGAGGAACTGATCATAGACGCTTACAAAAATCATTATACTAATTATCCTCCGGGAGACGGGTTACTGGAATTGAGACAGTCGGTTAGCCGCTTTCTAAAAAATTTCCAGGGTATTGAATATAATACTGATGAGATACAAATAGCTTCCGGCGGAAGGCCCCTGATTTACACCATATTTCAAACACTTGTAGATAAAGATGATAAGGTGATCTATGCCGTTCCTTCATGGAACAATAATCACTATGTAAATCTCAACCTGGGTAAGCATTGTATGATCGAAGCTACTGTCGAGAATAACTTCATGCCTACCGCAAAAGATATTGAACAAAATATAAAAGATACCAGGCTGATCTGTCTTTGTACCCCGCAAAACCCGACAGGCACTACTTTAAACAAAAAAGAATTAGCCGATATCTGCGATATCATTCTTGATGAAAACAAGAAAAGAGGACCTGGTGAAAAGAAACTTTATCTTCTTTTCGACCAGATGTACTGGACACTTACTTATGGCAATACTGTTCATGCAGATCCTGTTAGCCTCAGGCCGGCGATGAAAGAATTTACTATTTATGTTGATGGAATTTCTAAAGCGTTTGCATCAACAGGTGTAAGAGTCGGATGGTCGTTGGGCCCAAAGCCTGTTATTGCAAAAATGAAAGCGTTACTTAGTCATATTGGGGCATGGGCACCCATGGCTGAACAGAAAGCGGTGGCCGTTTATCTTACAAAAGAGGAAGCCATAAAAAGTTACCTGTCTAAATTCAAAACAGAACTGGAAGAACGCCTCCATGCGATTTCAAATGGCATTCTTGATTTAAAGAACAAAGGGTATAAAGTTGATTCCGTTCAGCCCCAGGCAGCCATTTATCTTACAATTAAACTTGATCTTACAGGATTGAAAAATAAAGAGGGCGTGGTATTGCAGTCTCAATCTGATGTTACACAATATATTCTTGATAAAGCTAAGCTTGCTGTAGTTCCATTCTATGCATTTGGCGCAGATAAAAGTTCTTTTTGGTATCGCTTAAGTGTGGGTACCTGTAAAATGGAAGACATTAAAGAAATGCTTGAAAAACTGGAAGGGGCTTTATCTGAGCTCAATTAATTTTTGTTCAGGACAAATACAAAGGGCCTGGTTGTTCTTTGAGCTATTACCCTGCGGATATCGTTTGGCCTGTGAAGAATTTTGTACCGGTTGATATCTATGATTTCGGTGACGATACAAAAGTTTTCGATTCTTTCAGTTTGATATAGCAAAGCATGTAGTTCCTGTTCAAAGAGCTGATCAAAAGTTGACCTCGATATAACCAGCAAATCTCTTTGTGGACTCATAAAAGAAATTATCTTAAATGAAAGTGCAAAAATTATCCCACACTTTAGCGCTTGCTAACTGGGCAGCCGCACATTTTTTCTTTCTTGGTTTTTCCAAGCAAGGCGCAGGAAGAAACGGTTACGGTTACCAGTAGTAAAAAAAGGATCAGTTTGTTTGATGTGCGCTTCATAACTTATTCAAAATAAAGTATTTTTTTTGTCAGCCTTATAAACAGGGATAAATTGCCTCAAAACCAACAAATTAAAATTTTAATTGCTCCCCTGGATTGGGGATTGGGCCATACTACCCGATGTATTCCCCTTATTCGTCATTTCATGGATGCGGGCTGCCAGGTATCTGTTGCCGGAAATCTAAACCAGGAAAAAATTCTGCAAAAAGAATTTCCTGGAATCCATTGTTTTAAACTTAACGGCTACAATATTTCCTATGCAAAATCAAAACGCTGGTTACCTTTTAAAATTGCTTTGCAATTGCCAAAAATCATAACTGCTATTATTGCAGAAAATAAAGCATTAGAAAAAATTATCAGGTCTCAGAAATTCGATCTTATTATTTCTGATAATCGCTATGGATTCAGATCAAAAAAAATACACAGCATTTTTATCACTCACCAGTTAAATATCAGGGCACCTTATTTATGGGTGGAAAAAATAATGAGAAGGTTTAATTATTTTTTTATTGAGAAATTTAATGAATGCTGGGTTCCGGATATGGATGGAGAAATAAATTTAGGAGGGATATTATCTCATCCAAAGCAACTTCCAAAACTGCCGGTTAGTTATATCGGGCTGTTATCACGGTTTAATAAAAACGATGAAAAACAGGATATTATTTATGATATTATCGCAGTGCTATCTGGACCGGAACCGCAAAGAACCATTTTAGAAAATAAATTGATTGAAATATTCAGCAAGACTAAAGAAAAAATTTTGCTGGTGCGTGGTACTAACAATGCTCGTGAAATAGCAAATGCAAATTTCCCAATACGGAATTATATAAATACTGATGAATTGCAACAATTGATCAATAGTGCTGAATTAATTATTTGCCGTTCTGGTTATTCGAGTATGATGGATTTAGCAGTTTTACAGAAGAAGGCTTTACTCGTTCCGACTCCCGGGCAAACAGAACAGGAATATTTAGCCCAAAAATTATTTCAGCAGCAATGGTTCTGCACTTGCACGCAGGAAGAAAATTTAGAGTTGAAAATTGAAGAAGCAGCAAACTTTAATTATTGCCTTCCGGAAATAAATAATGACGGTGTAAAATCATTTATTGAAAATTTCCTTAAAAGATTTAATCAACAAGCTTAGGATAATCGAAATAGATCATTGTCCTTTCTGCGGATGCAAAGTCTTTCCATTTTTTGCAATCAGCTTCTGCAGCAAATACGGCACAGGTGGGCATATCATCAACCCGTGAATCTGTTAACTGGTTAACAAAATCGGTAATGCCGGGATTGTGAGAAAAAACAATCACTCTTTTAAGTTCATTATCAAGTTCACTGATCAATTTAAAAAATGAAGCAGGAGATGCCTGATATAACTCATCCATTGTAATGATCTTTTTTTTCTTCACTCCAAATTCTTCTGCAAATATTTCTGCGGTTGTAAGTGCCCGTTTAGCGGGGCTTGAAATAAACCCATCAATTTCGAATCCTTTTTTTCGAAGACGTTTGGCAATTACCGGCGCATCTTTTTTGCCGCGGTCATTTAGCGGTCTGTCAAAATCTGTAACAGACGCATCATTCCAGCTGCTTTTCGCATGCCTCACGAGGAAGAGTGTTTTCATAGTATAAAGCTAGTGACGAAAAATGAGGAATGAGTGATGAGAAATGAGTAAGAATTAAGGATAAATGTAATAATAAAGAATGAGTAGAAATTAGCATAAACGTATAGAAATGATGGTAAACGCAGGGTTCTACTCATTGCTGATTACTCATTACTCATCAGTATCCCCTCACATTTTTTCCTTCCATATAGTTAATGAATGCCTTGTTAACTACTTTATTACCGCCGGGCGTTGGATAGTTTCCTGTAAAATACCAATCACCGGTATTAGTTGGGCAGCTGGCATGAAGGTTTTCTATTCTCTGGTAAATTACCTGCACCGGAATTTTTACATCCGGGGGAGTAATCAATTGTGCAATCTTATTGGAGATTGCTTCTGTTGCGAATGGTTTGTAAATCTGGCGCACTACATTTTCTGTATGCAGCTCACCAAATTCTTCCAGTTTTTTTATTTGTTCATAAACCTCATCCAGTACACTTTCCTGCCTGGTTTCTTTTAACAACTGAACGGCCGCTTTGAATGCAATAAAATCACCCAGCTTACTCATATCGATGCCATAACAATCCGGGTAGCGAATTTGCGGAGCAGAAGAAACCACAATTATTTTTTTCGGTTGAAGGCGGCCAAGCATTCTTACAATACTTTCTTTCAATGTTGTGCCACGTACAATTGAATCATCAATTACAACAAGGGTATCTTCATTTTTGCGAACAGTTCCGTAGGTAATATCATAAACGTGTTGCACCATCTCGTTCCTGTTCGTGTCTTCAGTAATAAAAGTGCGGAGCTTCACATCTTTTATAGCAATTTTTTCCTGCCTGATTTTCCGGTTGATCATTTCATTCAGCTTCTCTTCAGTTATATCTGTACCCCAGCTTAAAATGCGCTCAACCTTTTTTTGATTTAAATAACTCTCCATCCCTTTTACTAAACCGAAATAGGCTACTTCGGCGGTATTTGGAATATACGAGAAGATCGTATTTTTTAAATCATAGTTAACCGCTTCAAGAACTTCTTCACTCAGATGATATCCCAATGCAATTCTTTCGCGGTAAATTTTTTCATCACTACCCCGGCTGAAATAAATCCTTTCGAAACTACAGGCTCTTCTTTCTTTAGGCTCCAGTACCTGCTTTACGCTATAGTTGCCTTCATCATCAACAATTAAAGCATGTCCGGGCATTAGTTCCATCACTTCATTTTCGCCCACGTTAAAGGATGTTCTGATAGCTGCTCTTTCACTTGCGGCTACAATCATTTCATCATTGGCGTAATAATAAGCTGGTCTTATTCCATGAGCATCACGCAACACGAAGCTGTGGCCATTGCCCAGCAGGCCGCCAATTGTATATCCTCCGTCAAATAATGAAGCAGCGTTTTGTAGTACTTTAAAAACATTAGCGGCGTTAGGAGAAATTTCATCCTCTTTAATAAGGAAATGATGTATTACTTCCATCATCGCCGCAAGGTCACTTTGTTTTTGAAAGGGCCCTGGAGACGAATCGATGAATTTAAAAAGCTCTTCGGTATTCACCAGATTGAAATTTCCTGCAAGTGCAAGATTGCGACCAGGCGCCACATCTTTTTTGATGAAGGGATGACAAAATTCCACATTGTTTTTTCCTTGAGTGCCATACCGTAAATGTCCCAGCAACAATTCGCCAAGAAACGGGAGATGACCTTTCATCTGCCCGGGATGCTGCTGAATACCCGGCTGATATTTCTCAAGGTCTTCTACTGCTTTACCAATTTGAAAAAAAATATCAGCAATAGGCTGCTGTGCATTACTGCGGATCCTTTGAAGAAAAGGATAACCGGGTTCTACATTTAATTTTACACTTGCAACACCGGCGCCATCCTGGCCGCGGTTGTGTTGTTTTTCCATTAAAAGGTAGAGCTTATTGATCCCGTAAAGCACTGTTCCGTATTGCCGGAGATACCACGAGAAAGGTTTTCTTAATCGAATGTAGGCGAGGCCACATTCATGTTTTATTTCATCACTCATGAAGAAGCCGCAAAGTTAATATTTCATAATCGTTCATGCATTAATTTAAATGCACAAAATGTGGATGTATCTTTTCTGCAAGCCACAGGAATTCATTAATAAAGATGTCTATAGGCTTTTGAAATGCCTGGTCAAGTAAATTACCGGATTCATCAAACTTCTTATCAACATTTGGAGTGATAAGCAAATAAGGAGAGGCGATACCAAACAATGCAGGGATCAGCAACAACAACTGCTGGCTTGCACGCATGCCACCCAGCGCACCGGTTGATGCGGTTACAATACCAAAAACCTTGTGCTGTTGTTTGGGGAAGTGATCTAAAAAATTCTTCAGGGCCGGGGAATAGCTACCATTATATTCCGGAGTAACAATAACAAAAGCATCTGCTTCAAATATTTTTTGTGCCACCGGTTTAAATTCGGCAGGCGTTTTTTCCAGCGATAAAAAGACCTCTTCGAAGTGTGGAAACTGCCAGTCCTTTAAGTTGATAAATCCCACTTCATGCTCTGTTCTTTCTTCTAACAATTTTTTTAGAAACAATGCAAGCCGGTGTGATTTGCTCTCTGTTCTTGAACTCCCTGATATAATTTCAATTTTCATTTGTAACTCCACTTTCCGGCACTCACCGTGTCGTTTAATTCTTAAATATTATTGGTTGATGGGAACCTCTATTACGATAAACGCTGATTCTTTCTCATTTTTTATCAAGAAGTTTGCCGTCTCCCAAATGCCTATTGCATCACGTTTATTTACTTGCTGCCCGTTCATTGTTAACTGGCCTTCCATTACAAATATGTACACTCCTTTGTTTTCTGGGTTCAGATGGTAGTCTACCTGTGCACCTTCATCAAAAAAACCTAAACTAATCTTTGCATTTTGGTTTATCCAGCAGTGATTAACCCCTTCTTCATTACTTACAATGACCTGCAACTGATTTTTTCTTTTTTCTTTTGGAAAAAATCTTTTTTGATAACGGGGAGAAATATTCTGCAGTTTAGGTTCTATCCAGATCTGTAAAAAATTTACTGCATCATTTCCAATGTTGTGTTCTTCATGTCTCAGCCCATTTCCTGCACTCATTATTTGTACCCAGTCTTCTTCAACGACTTCGGTATAACCAATTGTGTCTTTATGATTCATTGTTCCTTTCAGCATTACACTGATGATCTCCATGTTCATATGCGGATGTAGACCGAAGCCACCTCCGGGCTGGACAAAATCGTCATTAAAGGTTTTCAATAAACCAAAACCCCTGTTCAAAGGATGCTGGTAAGAAGAAAAACTAAAAGAAAAGTTGCTTTGCAACCAACCGAGGTCCTTTACACCGCGGCCCGTCGCTTTGTGAATGATGTATTGCACGGGGATTAATTTTGCTTTATCATCTGAACATTCAATTCAATTTTCACTTCATCGCCTGCCACAACGCCACCTGCTTCTGTAACTGCATTCCACAGTAAACCAAATTCTTTCCGGCTTACTTTGCCCTTGATTTCAAAACCTGATTTATTCTGACCATAAGGGTCTGTTACCGAGCCATGATATTCTACAGTTAAAGTTACAGGTTTTGTAATGTCGCGGATAGTGAGGTCGCCATTTAGTAAGAACTTGCCCTCACTCTTTTCGGTAATGGAAGCAGAATCAAAAGTTAGCTTAGGAAACTTTTCAGCATTAAAGAAATCATCGCTTTTTAAATGTGCATCTCTTTGCTCCTGGTTAGTAAAAATACTGTCGACGTCTGCTTCAAAATGAATTTTGGCATCGGAGAAATTGGAAGCATTGCTATCCATACTAGCATCAAAAGTTTTAAAATGCCCGGTAACATTTGTAATCATCAGGTGCCTGACTTTAAAGACGATCTCTGAATGTGCTGGATCAATTTTGTAGGTTGCCATTTGTTTATAGTTTAAATGTTTATAATTATAAAGTCTGATTTGCGAATGTATATTTCATGTATGTACATGTATTTATTTAAAAAAATCAATCTTCCGATTCCCTAAACTTTTCGAGGAGAAGGTTTAATTGTTTGGCCTCATTATCATTCAATCGTAACTGATCTTCAAAAACCCTGCTTACTTCTGTAGTTGCTAATTGTAAAATATTTATTCCGGCAGAAGTTAAAGAAACAACGGTCTCTCGCCTATCGCCGGCTGAAGTTGCTCTTTTCACTAATTTTTTAGATACGAGCCTATCCATTATCCTTGGTACATTAGAGCTGCGCTCGATCATACGACAGGAGATATCCTTTATACATAACTCCTGGGGATGACTCCCTTTTA
>JAQBNK010000170.1 GCA_028288595.1 Chitinophagaceae bacterium | reverse complement strand
ACTTCTTAATCATAAACATGCGGTTTAAAACCCTGGCTCTTGTTCTTATATTATTTATTTCCCAACAACTTACTGCGCAACCTGATTGCCGGTTGAGAATCAGCATTCTTACCTGTTCTCCCGGCGATGAATTGTATATGACTTTCGGACACAGTGCAATCAGAGTTACAGACAGCCTGCAGGGAGTTGATAATGTTTTTAACTATGGCACTTTCAATTTCGATGACCCCAATTTCTATTCAAAGTTTGTAAGAGGAAAGCTTGATTATATGCTTTCTGTTTCCAGCTTTAATGATTTCATGTATGAATACCAGGTAGAAAAAAGAAGCGTGATCGAACAGCAATTAAATTTATCCTGTTCTGAAAAACAACAATTGTATGCTGCATTGATTCATAATTACCAGGGCCCGGAAAGATTCTATAAATATGATTTCCTCTTTGATAATTGTACAACAAGAGAAAGAGACCTTTTAAAAAAATATTCGCAAAATTTTCAGGTAGCATCACCCATTATTCCGCCGCGAACGAGTTACAGAAATTTAATTCATGCTTATTTAGATAAGGGCGGAGAACCCTGGAGTAAACTGGGAATCGATATTTTATTAGGAAGTCCGGTTGATAAATTAGCAACGAATGATGGCGCAATGTTCTTACCCGACTTTTTTATGAAGTCAGTGGATTCAGCAAAAGGCGCCGGCGGGAAATTAGTTAAGGAAAAAAAGATGATCCTGCCGGGAAATGCCAACGCTTCTTCGCAAAATAATAATCTCCCGCTCATTCTATTTTCGCTTATCAGTTCGCTTATCATTATCATTTCTATGCGTACTGAAAATTGGGCCGTAAAAGCAACCAGGATAACAGACTCGTTTTTATTTTACCTAACGGGAATCGTTGGGATATTAATTCTTTTTATGTGGACCGCCACAGATCATTCTATGTGCAGGAACAACCTGAATATTATCTGGGCGCTTCCAACACATTTCATAGCAGCATTTTACGTTTTCAAACGACCTGCATTCATCCGAAAATATTTTTTTATTACTGCAATTATTAATGCCTTCCTGCTTCTTTCGTGGTTTTGGCTTCCGCAGCAGTTCAATGTTTCTTTGGTACCTTTAGTAATACTGCTGATGTATAGAAGCAGCCGGTTAAGTAAAAGCTGATGTATGCAAAAAATGGCTGATGCGGATGGGGTTTGCATTTCTTATAATGATAAAGGCGATGGAACCCCGGTTGTTCTTCTTCATGGTTTTGGTGAAGACAGTGAAATATGGAATGAACAGGTAAAAGCTTTGCAACCCTTTTACAGAATAATTCTTCCTGACTTACCAGGTTCGGGGCATTCTCCCGTCCCGGATAAAACACAAATAACTATTGAAGACTACGCTGATCTTATCAATGCAATATTGATGAGGGAAGAAATTCAAGATTGTATCATGCTGGGCCATAGTATGGGTGGTTATATCACGCTTGCCTTCGCCGAAAAGTACCCGTGCAAACTAAAAGCGTTTGGGCTTATTCACTCTTCCGCTTTTGCAGATAATGCAGAAAAAAAAGAGATAAGACAAAAAGGAATTGAACATATTGAACAATACGGATCTTATTCATTTCTTAAAACTTCTATACCTAACCTGTTCAGCAATAAGACTAAAGCAGTAAGTCCGAAACTTATTGAAGCATTAATTGAAAAAAGCCATTCCTTTTCAAAAGAAGCACTCATTCAATATTACCAGGCAATGATTGGCAGGCCAGACAGAACAGGGGTATTGAAAAGCAGCGAAAGACCCGTGCTTTTTATCTTAGGACCAGAAGATGTAGCCGCGCCAATGAAAGATATGCTTCAGCAGGTACAACTTCCCAACCAATCTTTCGTTTTTATTATTGAAGAAACAGGACATATGAGCATGATAGAAAAACCGGGAGAACTAAATATCCACTTATCAGAATTTATAAAAACTGTGAGCAAGTGGAACTAAAAAAAATCATTGGCATTCTTACCTGTTTATTGATTGCAAACTTTTCATTCGGCAATCACCTGAAAGGAGGATGGATCTTTTATGAATACCTGGGTACAGCCGGTAATAATTCTACCTATAGAATAACCGTGAAGCAATACCTCGACTGTGGTTCAACACCTCAGCAGATTGATCCATCTGTATATCTCGGCATTTTTGACGGAGCCAAAAATGCTAGTGTTCAAAATATTGAAATAATAAAAAGCAGCGAAGAAACTATCACCAAACCAAAAGGGTCGAATCCCTGTATTACAAATGAGCCAACCATTTGTTATCTCATAGATACATATGTCACCACTGTTAGTTTACCCAATAATGCTGCTGGTTATACTTTAGCTGTACAAAGATGCTGTCGTATTGGTGGTATTGTTAATTTAACAGGTTCCAGTGCAGTAGGTGTTAGTTACACCAACCATATTCCCGGTAATATAAACGGGCAACCATTTCAACAAAACAACAGTCCTCTTTTTGCACAAAAAGATGCGGTTCTTATTTGTTTTAATGCACCTTTTACATTTGACTTTAGTGCAACTGATTCTGATCCCGGTGATGTGTTAAGGTATTCTTTTTGTAATGGACTTGATGGTGGCAGTACAAATGATCCCCGTCCCAATCCACCATCGAATCCTCCCTATGTGGGCGTTCCCTATAGCCAGGGTTTTAATGGCAACAGCCCAATGGGCCCCAAAGTTACCATAGACAGCATTACAGGTATTATATCAGGAATTGCACCATCAGGAATTGGTGATTATGTTGTTGCGGTTTGCGCCAGCGAATTTCGAAATGGCATCCTTATCGGTTCAACAAAAAAAGAAATTCATATCACCATCGCAAGTTGCGGAATAACTTCGGCGCAGCTGGATCCGGTTTATTATAGCTGCGATAGTTTTGCTGTTCACTTTCAGAATTTATCTATGTCCTCAGACATCACTTCCTATTTATGGGATTTTGGTGTAAACAACAGCACATCGACTTCACCAACACCTACATTTACTTATCCCGATACAGGACGTTATACAGTACAATTAACTGTATCAAATAGTGTTGGATGTACTGATCACGCTACTCAACAAGTATTGGTATATCCTGTATTTTCCGCAGGCTTTATGGTTACTGGCAGTTGTTTTATCAGTCCTTATACATTTACTGATACATCAAAAGGCACCTATGGCCTTGTCGATAAATGGAGATGGGATTTCGGTGATCTCACTACCCTTGCTGATACCTCCTTACAAAAAATAGCCACTTATCAATATTCATCTACAGGCGATAAAACAGTTACATTATTAGTATCGAATAATAAAGGCTGTTCCAAAACTGTAACACAGACGGTTAAGGTAGATGATAAACCTTTTATTAACCTGCCATTTAAAGACACCCTTATCTGCAGTATAGATACGCTAAGGTTAGGAGCATCATCATCGCAAGGAAGTTATTCATGGGGGCCAGCTTATAATATTATCAACCCCAATACTGCCAACCCATTGGTTTATCCAAAGGTCACTACATTCTATACCGTTACTGTAAATGCTGGAGGTGGTTGTGTTAATAAAGATTCCATAAAAGTAAATGTGTTGGATTTTATTACTGTTGATGCCGGAGCAGATACATCTATTTGTCAAACTGATTCCGTGCGTATGCGAACCGTTAGTCAGGCACTTAATTATCAATGGACACCCGTTACCGGTTTAAATAACCCGGGTATAAAGTTTCCTTCAGCCAGCCCTGCTTTTACAACAAAATATTTCGTGATTGCAAATCTTGGTAAGTGCCAGGCAAAAGATTCTGTTACAATAAGAGTTGCTCCTTACCCGCAGGCGAGAGCTGGTAATGATACCCTAATCTGCTTTGGCGATCCTGCACAATTACACGGAGAAATAACAGGTGCTTTTTTTGCATGGAAACCAACAAATACATTAACCGGTTTTAATACACTCAACCCCGTCGCCAGGCCAACAGTAAACACTACATATATATTGGTAGCAGGCGATACTGTGGGTTGCAAAAAAATAGTGAGTGATACGATTTTCGTTGCTGTTCAACCAAAAATAATTGCGTTTGCCGGGCGTGACACAACAATTGTTATGAACCAACCACTGCAATTGAATGCTACCGGTGGAACCAGTTATTTCTGGTCTCCCGCGACTGGTTTGAATAATACAGGAATCAACAACCCGGTTGCTACTTTAAATGGATTCACGGACTCCATCACCTATATCGTTAGCGTTAGTTCAAATGGGTGCTCGGCACAGGATGATATTACTGTTCGGATCTTTAAAACAAAACCAGATCTTTTCGTTCCTACAGCATTTACTCCGAATAAAGATGGAAGAAATGACATCCTGAAAGCAATCCCTGTTGGAATAAAAAAGTTTGAATATTTGCAGGTATATAGCCGCTGGGGACAATTGATATTTCAAAGCAATGATCCTGATAAAGGATGGGATGGCAAGTTTAATGGTATAGAACAAGCCAGCGGTACTTATGTATTTGTTGCACGAGGTATCGACTACCTGGATAATGTAATTATAAGAAAAGGTACTTGTGTACTGATAAGGTAGTGGTTTTCGTATTCAGTATTTAGTATTCAGTATTTAAAATTTAGTACTCACATTTCAGTATTCAGTTTTCATTACTTTCACACCTGAATTTTTTTGTATGAATAAAATTATCCTGGTTACAGGTGCTACTTCAGGTTTTGGGAAAGCGATCGCTGAAAAATTTGCGGAGGCCGGCTGGAACTGTATCATCACAGGCCGCCGTGAAGAAAGATTAAAAGAGTTTGCAGAAAAACTTCAGCAGGAAAATAAAATAAATGTTTTACCGCTCGCATTTGACGTGAGAGAAAGGGAAACGGTATCAAATAAATTATCGAACCTGCCACCTGAATGGCATGCTATAGATGTGCTGGTTAATAATGCCGGACTTGCCTTAGGAAGAAGTCCT
Organism: Chitinophagaceae bacterium; assembly: GCA_028288595.1. Classification (GTDB taxonomy): domain Bacteria; phylum Bacteroidota; class Bacteroidia; order Chitinophagales; family Chitinophagaceae; genus JAQBNK01. The sequence goes on along the minus strand of JAQBNK010000170.1, from coordinate 10,797 downwards.
TTTGATGAAGGCGATATAGATGACTGGGAAACGATGATCGATACTAATGTGAAAGGGTTATTGTATGTATCCAAAGCCATCATTCCATATTTTAAAAAAGGGGGTAAAGGCCACATCATTAATATGGGCTCTGTAGCTGGGAAAGAAATATATAAAGATGGAAATGTTTACTGTGCGTCAAAGTTTGCAGTAGACGCAATTACTAAATCGCAACGAGTTGATCTTTTACCGCATAAAATAAAAGTTACCGGTATTCATCCCGGTGCTGCACTAACAGAATTCGGTGTTGTAAGATTTAAAGGAGATGAACAAAAAGCGAACTCAGTGTACGATGGTTACCAGCCATTAAGCGCAAGTGATGTGGCCGATGTTGTTTATTATGCAGCTACCATGCCTGCAAATGTTTGCCTGAATGATATTGTTATCACTGCCACTGCACAGGCTAATGCCATCTATTTTCAAAAAGAATAATCTCTTTTATTGTGCCAGCGATACTCTTAATTGCAAGCCGGCTCTTGTTGTTGTAATAGGTGCTGAAGTAGAAATATAAGGTATCACCCTGCGCTGGTCGAAGAAGAATTTCAGATTTATCCTGTTGTTTAGAATGTAATCTATTGAAGGCTGAATTGTAATTACTTTTTGTCCCCCTGTACTGTATGCATTTGCCTGGTCCAGCCTGCTGTTGGTTTGTGCATCGTCTCTCATTCCAAGATCAATTCTAAAATTCACATCGTTATCCAACTTTTTAGATTTCATAAACGGCAACTGGAATGGCAGGTTGAAACCTTTCTTTCTCCAGCTTGCGCCGAATGTCCATTCAGTACTGCGAACTTCACTCAACTGGAAATCGATCAGGCTTAAACTTAACTGCCTCGTTTTCCTGTATTCGAATTTCAGATTCATCTGGTTATTGGTAGTAATGTCTATACCAGCCAGTGGTGCGAACTGCTCCTGCATTGACAGGTTTGGAACCAGAAAAAATGGAATATAGTTTCCTGAAACAGTATCGAGAAAAGATGGCGCACCATAATGAAAAGGATCAGTAAATAATAATGCACTGCTGAAATTATTCATACTCAACGATGCTGAATAACGATGCGTTAATGTTATTGAACTGAATATTTTAGCCACGGCCGGGATCTTTGTTAAGCCGGTATAGGTAAGTCCCCAGTTAGGTAATGGTTTTATTCCGCTGAAAGGATTTGATTTAATATTTGAATTTGATTGTTTGATGAGTGAAACATTATCAGTGCTCTTACCCGTGTACGCAGCAATGAATGCGGGTATCAGCACATCCTGCGCATAGCGTCCATAACCTCTTGCAAAACCATCCTGTGAAAACTGCTGACCCGCAGGCAATCCTTTCCAGTAGGGATTTTGATTAGCGAGTCTCCGCGAAATAGCGATACGATTATTTTCAAATTCAGTAAACGTTTCTGAAACCTGATTAGGTGTAAATTTCCTGAACAGTGTATTGAAGGAAATATAAGAGACGCTGAAACCGCCTGCAGCCAGCGGACCTAAGTGATTGAACGATCCGTTTCCTATTGTATCCTTGAATAATTCACTGTAATCTTTTGTAAATGTTTTCTCAAGATTTACATCGATCATCAATTCTCTTAATGGTTCCAGTTGGGCAGCGATACTAAATCTTTGCTCAAGGCTCTGCCTGAATAATAAATTGAATAATGTATCTCTTGTGATAACACCCTGCCTGGCTTTTTTAGTTAACCATGCAGTATCGGGTTGTTTACCAAAAACATAATCCAGGCCGGGTTGTAAGGTGTTCCAATTCTGCCCGAGGAAGCGGGTGCTGTCTGTATAACCAGGTACACGGCTACGGAAGTTCTCAGATAAGTTAACAGTTATCCTCTTCACCATCGTGAGCAATTTTCCGCCGAATCTTGCCAACCCTCCCATTTCAACGGGTTGATTTTTTTTATAAGCCTGCTCTGCTTTTTTCGCCTGCGAACGCTGCAGTCTCCATTTCTTTAATGCATCTGCTCTTTCTTTTCCCGTTAAACCTTTTAATGCTTCTTCCTGCGATGGATAACTAAATGAAGGCGGCGGCGAAACCGGCGCTCCTTTTTGTGAAACATTATCCAGCGATCGCAACCATCTTGATTTTGAGTATAGCCTGTTGAAATCAAATTCACCGATGATGGCATTATCCTGACCATTCTCAATAATATTTCCCAGATCAACAGCCAACCTGCTTGCACCGATCCAGTTATAATTAACATTCAGAGTATACCTTGCCGTGATCCAGTCTGTCAATGGAAATTTATTTAAAGGCAGGGAATAACTCATCACAGCTTTCTGCGTATACAATGTATTCCTTCCACCTTTCCAGAAATTTCTTCTTACTGTATCTTTTTTTTGTTTTGTATCGATCAATCCATAAGGTTCATCAATGCGTGCATTATTAATAGCCGAGAAATCAATATTTACTGCATGGGTAAGATCCCATCTGAAATTATAATAACGGTCGAACGTGAAATATTTATCAAACGTCGTATCTACTCTCTGGATCTTTCCTCCGTCATAGCTATTCACAATTCTTGGAACATACTGACCCAGTTGCCTGTTAACATCCGCACGGAAACTTAATAAAGATGGTGTAAGGTTTACATTCATGTCCTTCAGCCATAACAACCACGCAGTATTCTGCCTGATCATCTTTTTAAACGGTACCAGGTATTTGGGTTTGCCGGTATAAGTATAACCAAAGCCTCCGCGATATTTTACGATATCATTTTTTGTTATGAGGGGAGTTGATTGCTGGATATGAGTGAAAGAATAATTAAAATCAAAATTGCTGATGCTCCATAAATGTATTTTAGGATTGCGTGTATCAAATCTAACACCCGTAAGATTAAGCGTCTTTATTGTGGTCTGATCAACAGCCGCGCTTTTTAAAGAGTCCCTGTTCTTTGTTGCACCTAATTTATTTTTATATAGTACGTCCACATCATAAGGATCAAACTCCGGTGTGCGGATCGTTTTATTGATACTCGCATAAACAGGAACTATTGCACCCGCTTTTTTAGGTAATAACTTCCCTGCATCAATTGTCGCGGCCGCATCAAATTGTACTAAATTATCTTTAGCTCTTTCATTCACTCTTTGTTCTATCGAACCAAATCCTTTTGTGTAGGTATTTGCCGAAACCGATATCCGTCCAAGATCTGCAAGCTGCACATCTACTCTTCCAAGGGCAGCATAACCGCCACTTTCATTGAGTTGTGACAATCTCAATTCATTCACCCATACTTCAGCGCTTCTTGTGGAAGCAGATGAATTTTCAACACCAATCAAAAAAGCACGCACCTCCCCGAGATTCGGATTTCCTAAAAGGGAGAATGTTTTATTCCCGATTTTTTCGCGGTATATCTTACTATTGGAAAATGCTTTCGTATTTCTGCGAAGCTTTAATTCAACCAGGTCCTGGAGATCAAAATCAAGATTGTTTTCAGCCGGCCATATTTCTTCAGCGGTTGCGGTAATACTTGCTTTTGTAACATTCAGTGGAATTCTTACTTCATAATAATTATTTAAGAAGTCCTGGCCTATGCGGATCACCGCTGTGAGATCACCATTATTTAATGATTGGGGCTGAACCGCTTCAGCATGAATAAACATAGATAATCTTCCGTAACGGCGCATATCAAGGTTCATTGTTTTGAACACGGCCCTCGAATCATTTTTTTGCAGGTTCAATACACGAAGACTCATCGCCTGTTCATTCTGCAAAAGGTTTACACCATTATTACTCAGCAACTGAACCCTTTCAATACCCGGTGGTATTTTATATGGTATCGGCTGGCGGCTGCTGTTCTCTTCTAAATTAACCGCAAGCGTATTTAGTGATGTTGTAGTATTGTTCGCTAAGGGCAGATAGCTGCCGGTAGTATCTAACTGGTAATTAAAATTCCTCCACTGGTTTCTTACAAGATCAAGTTTTGCAAAACGAAGTACAACAGAATCATCGAACCCTGTTAAATACATGCGTATAAAACGGATGGATTTAAAATCAGGAATATTACCCACTTTACTGGTGTAGTCTTTAATTGGCACCCGGAACAAATACCATTTTTCGCTACCTGTTGTTCCATTCGCATACTTGGGTCTTACGACTTTGCTATCGGTGATATACTTTGTAATACCTGCATCCATACCGGGTTTCAGGTCCACCTGATATTCATAATATTCTTCTGTTTCATTCAAAGTATTATCCCTGTTCAGATCTTCATTATCGGGGTATAAAGTAGCGGCAGGAGAAAATTGCGAATTGGTTGTTGCCACCGGTGAGTTGCCCTGCGGGTTATTAAAATTTTTATACCTCGTTAATATGTCTGCACCGGAAGCATCATAGACTGCATCGCGATACCATAAATAATCATCGCTGGAAGGATCTTTTAAAGCAGTTTGATAAGCGATAGAACCTGAACCGAAAAGTGTAAGCAGATCATTCAGGTATTGTTTCCTGAAAAGTCTTTCATCATCATCATTCAAACCATCAAACCCAACATCCTGGAAAGGCCTGTCATCAGGGTCATTACTGAAAGCTTGCGTTACCTGTATCGGATTTACCGGAACACGGCCCCATTTACTGGAGTCAATCGCTGCAGGTACTTTGGGTGTTCGCAAACCATTTTCATAAAAACGCTTTCCGTCTTTCAAAACATCTTCGCTCACATTACCGAGGTTCAGAATTAATTTACCCCCAGACGATGCCGGCATATTCATAAACGGATCAGGTATCCAGAATTCAATAAATTCTACATTACCGGTTTCGAAATCTGTCTGATCGATGCTGCGCATGATACCTCCCCACCTGTTCTTTGGAGTTTTTAATTTTCCCGTTGCATCAACATCTGTTGTAAAATTATACGGACCTTTTTCCCTGGGGTAATAGGATAAATCGAAAGTAGCTGTTTGAACATCTGTAATATTTGTAGTGCGCTGCGGAAACAGTTCATTTGTAAATACCCGGCGAACACGGAAATCACTTAATGCGTTCCGGTTATTCCTTAATGGATTATTCGGATTAGTAATATCCTGCAAGACCGGCTCAATATTATACCATGCGAGTTTTGCCCTGTTCTTGCCATAGTCGAGTGAGTCGTTCAATGTCGCCTCTGGAAATAATCCGTTTCCTGCAGGTGTTGACGCAAGCGCCCATGACACAAAAGGAAAACGCAGATCAATACTGCTACGTGTTCCTTCAAAATCATCAACATAAATCAAGCCTTGTGCGCCGGCGCCAATTTGCGGAGGATGGCCCGGTTTTAAATAAGCTCCTTCACCATAAGCGTTGATTGTACTTAATTGTTTTGTCTGGTAAAAAGGCAACCTGTTCAGTACTCTTGTAAGCCCCGGCCATTGTGCGTTGTAGCTAAAGTCAAGTCCATACATTGTATTCCGTATCGGATCGCCTTCTTCATAACTCATTTTTGTAAAGAAGGGTCTTTCACTTAATCTTATCATCGATGCACCTAATGCAAGCGCTTTGTATGCAGTGTTGTAAACGTTATAATCAAGCCTTAGTCCAACAAAACTTCTTTGTTGTATACCGAAGCCCGCATTATTTTCGAACTGCACATTTAATGGAAGACCCGCATTAATGATGGCCTGGTTTAAAATATGAACGGTGCCTAAATTATAATCGATACTGTAATCAATATTTTCCTGTAGTAATTGCCCGCCGGCCATAACAGTTACGGATCCCTGCGGAATATTAAATGCGCCAAGATAAATTTCAGAAGAAGAAGAACCCTTTACAGAACCTTGCGCAACAAAACGATTGAGGTTGGCATAGGTTTGTGCAATTGCCTTGATTGAATCGTACAATTGATTATAAATATATTTCGACTTGATAGCTGCCGGCGTGTTACGAAATGCCAGGCTGTCTAAGTCACGGCCGAAAGGTTCAAGTACAGGAAAAATAATTTTACCCTGGGTGGATAAAACAGTAAATCCTTCCACATAATCATAAATACCATCGGGCTGCGGATCGTTGCGGTTGTTTAGCCTGTCTGCATTTAAAATAGAAATGATAGGTCGCCCCTCAACGGCTTTATCAGATTCTGGTAAATAACGTTTTGTACCACCACTGGGATCCTGGTACAGGATATTCATTTTAAACTCCTGCGGATCCAGTTTGAAAACATCCAATGAATAAACATTCTTCATCATTAGTTTCCAGATCGGTAATTGTGTTCTTGCAGAAGTTGCCTTTAATAATTTTAAGAACAAAACTTTTTGAACGCCTTTTGTAGAATCAACAGTTACATCCTGCGAAAATTCTCCTACCTGGTAAACTTTTCCATTGTATGTATATTGGTAAGCAACAGCCAGCACTTCATCAGGCTGCAACTGCTGGTTCAATGAAATAAATCCTGCCTGCGGATTAAAATAATATTCTGTTTGGTTTAATTTTCTCGCAAAAGTTTTTTCAAAATCTTCTACAGGTTTTAAACCTTTTGCAACGAGACGGCTGTTGATCAGTGCGGGCTGCCTGTTATTAGGATCAGATAATAAAAATCGATACAGATCATTAGCGCCATTTTCAGGTAAATCATTTTTAGCTGTTGGCTGAATTAAAGGCTGGCGATAAGGAGCGGGTTCTGCCAGGTCCATCAATCCAACAATGTCGCGTGTTTCTGTTGTGGCACCTGTTCTGTTTGTGATCCAGACTTCCATTCGCTGAATTTGCACCTGTGTACTTACCACAGGTAAATTGCTCATGGTCTTGTTATAATTTTTTCTGAAGTACTGAGCCCCCAGGAAGTGGCGGTTCTCTTCATAATCATCCAGCTTTTTTAAAATATTCTGTGCTACTCCGCCACCCTGTAATGCGATCGATTGTTTTTGTGAACGCTGATTCGCTAATGCTGCGGTAACAAATAATTTTCCAAATTGAAGTTGCGTTTTCAGTCCGAATAAACTTTGCGCACCGGGGATTAGGGTTCCCTTTGACTGAAAAGAAATATTTCCTGCTTCAAGCGATTTTAAAATTTCGTCTTCCTTGCCTTTATAATCGAGCTTCAACTGGTTTTCATAGTCGAAGTTGGCAAGTGTATTATAGTTGATCGGTAGTTTTAGTTTATCCCCGATATTTCCGAGTACGCTAAGGTTAGCGTTCATATCAAAATCAAAACCACCATTTTTTCTTGCTCTTTCAGGCAATGTAGGATTCTTAATATTTTGCCCCTGGTAACCCATTGTAAGATCGACACTACCCTGCGGTTTGATATCGACCTTCAATCCATTTTTACCTATACCAAATATGCGGTCGAACAAACTATTATAGACCTGTACTTTCGGTCGCAGAACTTTCCTGTTCAGGTAAGACAGTGCCTGTGATCTTTCATTGAAATAATCTCTTTCAGATTGTAATGCACGAAGTTTATAAAATTCATCCGCTGTAAAAAAAGTAGGCTTACGATAATAATGACTACCGATCCTTTCAACGAGATAATATTGTTTTGTTTTAGGATCGTATTCTATTTTCTGGTGAAGGATGGCTGTATCTCTCAGATCAAATGGATTACGGCTCTGCCATGATAATGCATCTCCCCTCCGATCGTGAATAGGATAATGCGCCGAATCCTGCTGCGCATACAATTGTGTGCCCAGCATGAATATCCATGCAGCGATGGTTAAATAAATTTTAGGTAAGGGTAAATGAGCCAATTTTTCTAAAACGATCTGGTTAAGTAGAGATTGAGGTCGATAGGCTAAAGGCTTTTTAAGACTTGTTTAATTAATATTTCTGCGGATATGTTTTCTCCGTTTTGGATCTGTATTTTTTTAATCGCCTGTTCTGCGGCCGGCTTCGGTATTCCTAAAGAGATCAGCGCATACAAGGCATCCTGTTCTACTGAATTGGCAGAAGTATGAGTGGATAAATTATCCATCGGTTGTTTTGCCAGTTTATCCCTTAATTCAACTATTAGTCTTTCTGCTGTTTTCCTTCCTATTCCTTTGATTCCTTCCAGTTGTTTTGCGTTGCCCTGAATGATGGCTCTGCCAATTTCTTCCGGCTTCATACCAGACAACATCATCCGGGCCGTTGCTGCTCCAACTCCAGAAACACTAATGAGCTGGAGAAAAAGTTCTTTTTCAGATTGCTCTGCGAAACCATATAACGTCTGATTGTTCTCTGTAATATGCAGGTAAGTAAATAACTGCCCGGTTGCCTTTCCCTGGATAGAAGAATAAGTGTTAAGACTGATGTTGAGTTCGTATCCAACACCATTCACATCCACTATAACCTGCGCCGGCGATTTAAAAGTAAAGGGTCCCCTTAAGAATGCAATCATAACAAGTCGTCAAAAATATGGGCTTTCTGTTGAATATGACCTTTAATTCCAATTTAAAACCAGTTAAAGAAACCCGGATTTCGGATATTTGCAACTGGAAATAAGCACGCATAAAGAATATTTAATATGAGCTCAGTAATAGCAGCCATTACGGCTACGGGAGGATATGTTCCAGACTATAAATTAACCAACCAGGAACTGGAAACCATGGTTGATACCAATGATGAATGGATCAGGACCCGTACCGGTATAAGTGAAAGAAGGATATTAAAAGGAGAAGGATTAGGTAGCAGCGACATGGCAGTTCCGGCCATCCAGGAAATATTACGGAAGAAAAATATGGATGCTTCAGAGATCGATTGCATCATCTGCGCAACCGTTACCCCCGATATGGTTTTCCCTGCCACTGCAAATATCATTGCTGATAAAGTAGGTGCGGTGAACGCATGGGGATTCGATTTGCAGGCCGCATGCAGTGGTTTTTTATATGCTTTAACTACGGGTGCTGCGTTTATAGAAAGCGGTCGTTATAAAAAAGTGATTGTTGTTGGTGCCGAAAAAATGAGCGCCATCATTGATTATACAGACAGGGCTACCTGCATCATTTTTGGCGATGGAGCCGGCGCTGTTTTACTTGAACCCAGTAATGACGGACTTGGCGTTTTGGACAGTATTTTAAGATCTGATGGCAGCGGACGCAATTATCTTAACATGAAAGCGGGCGGCTCTTTAAAACCTGCCACGATAGAAACCGTAACAGCTAAAGAGCATTTTGTTTACCAGGACGGGCAGCCCGTTTTTAAATTTGCTGTTAAAGGTATGGCTGATGTTAGCGCTGAACTGATGGAAAAAAATAATTTAAAAAGTGAAGACATTGCCTGGCTGGTACCGCACCAGGCAAATATGCGTATCATTACCGCTACCGCAGACAGGATGGGATTATCGATGGAAAAAGTAATGGTTAACATTCAGCGTTATGGAAATACTACGGCCGCAACTATTCCTTTATGTTTATGGGAGTGGGAGAAACAACTGAACAAGGGCGATAATCTTGTACTGGCAGCGTTTGGTGGCGGATTTACCTGGGGTGCTACCTGGCTTAAATGGGCCTACGATTCCAAATCCTGATTACCTGTTCTAATATTAAAAGCTCCCGGGTTTTGCAAATCCGGGATTTTTTTGGCATTATTTTAATAGTTGATAACGATATATTTAGTCAAAGCAGTAGTATGAAGAGATTATTGAATGTTTTTTTATTTGTTTGTTTTGTGCTGCCTTGCTTTTCACAAACTACTATTGCTGAATCCAGTATTTGGAACGATCCGCAAAAAACTATCAGGGTGCAAATCTATAAAACCAGTGATGATCATTACAATGGCAAGATCATATGGCTTAAAAATCCAAACGATGAATCCGGGCGTCCTAAAACAGATATCAATAATCCTGTTGAAAAATTAAGAAGCCAGCGCCTTGTGAACCTGGTAGTAATGAAAAATTTCAAACGAAATAAACAGGATCCCACTTTATTCGAAGAAGGTAATTTTTATGATCCTAAAACCGGGCGAACCTATTGCGGTAAATTTCAGATAGCAGGAAGAGAATTAAAAGTAACCGGGCATATCTGCGGATGGTCTTTTTTGGTTAAGAGAACTACTTGGACGAAAGCGGATTAATATAATTATGAATGATGAATTTTGAATTCTGAATGAAGATGCTTCTTTACAACATGTTTTTAAATTCCTTATAAAGTGTAATTCCGATGTATTTTATTCATTCAAAATTCATCATTCAAAATTAAAAATTATTTTCCTCTCCTACACCACTGAATAAAGTCTGTCGACGGAATTTTTTCCACTCCAGTATTTCTTAGAATGGTTACCAGTTGTCCCCGGTGAAATGTTCCATGATTAAATAAATGAAACAATACTTCTGCAACTGGTTGTTTAAATAATTCTTTTTTTGAATTACGGTATTCGAATACATGTTCAAGCTGCCGTTCCGAAGCGTTATTAACCCAGTTCACCCATTCGTTATCCTGGCTGGTTAGACCTTCTGCCACTTCCTGCATGACAGGATTAAAACTAATACTGGGTATAATAATTTGCTCCCTCAGTTTCAAACGCTGCCACCATATTTCTTCTGCGTCCCACATATGCAAAAGCGTCGCATATAAACTATTGAAGCTGCTGGATACTTCCTGCTTTTGCTGCTCAGGAGAAAGGCCGGTGATCAAATCAATAAAACGTTTGTTGGCCCAGGCATTATATTGTGCGAATTGCTGTAAAAGTTCCTTCATGGTTTTGCGCTACTTTTGAGACAATAATAAAACAAACTTCCCTTGTTTTTATGAGCCAGCCTAAATTCCCCCTCAGCGGTTTTAGTTCAGTTGCCCTTCACGGCGTTAATGAACATTTTGCAGATTCTTCCCACCTTGTTCCTATTTATGCCACTTCCACTTTTACATTTGAAA
>JAQBNK010000121.1 GCA_028288595.1 Chitinophagaceae bacterium | reverse complement strand
GAACTTAGTGTTGAATTCAAGAAAGGACCGCTTACCAATCAAATGGCCTATGTAAAAAGCGAGAACATTGAACAATGAAACTTAAAATTCTCATAGTCGAAGATCAGTTTATTGAGGCCAATAATCTCAGGCTTATTCTTGATCGGGCAGGCTATGCGGTTGTGCCGATCGCTGCATCTTTCGTTGAGGCTATGGATATGCTTGACCGACACAATCCGGATTTGGTATTATTGGATATTTATCTGCAAGGATCACTAACCGGCATCGACTTTGCGAAAATTCTTAATACAAGGAAAGTGCCTTTTGTTTATTTGTCAGCCAATTCCAATCGGAAAGTTTTTCTTGCTGCTAAAGCGACCAAACCATACGGTTTCCTGGTGAAACCATTCCGTCAGCGTGATGTGTTTGCAGCACTGGAAGTAGCCCTTGAACTTCATGGTGTGATGCAAAAAGTTGGATTGAGAATAAATGAGCAGGACGAAAGTCGAGGTTTAGCTGAAGGCAAAGATGGACCGAATATTATCACACAAAGCAAATCAATGCAAAGTGTATTGGAGCATATAAAGCTTGCAGGCCCTTCCGAGACAACTGTCTTAATTCTTGGTGAAAGTGGAACGGGAAAGGAATTGGTGGCGAGAGCACTTCACAAAAACTCACGGAGAAATATGAAGCCAATGGTTGTAGTAAACTGTGCGGCTTTACCTCCCGGCATAATAGAATCTGAGTTGTTCGGACATGAGAAAGGATCGTTTACCGGAGCCTTAGAAAAAAGAATCGGCAAATTTGAAGAAGCAGATGGGGGAACAATTTTCCTGGATGAAATAGGAGAACTTCCTGCCGATTTACAGGTAAAATTTCTTAGGGTCATACAGCAAAAGGAAATTCAACCTGTAGGGGGCAAAACCAAAACCGTCGATGTTCGTATCTTAGCTGCGACTAATCGCCGGCTGGACGAAGAAGTTACTGCAGGCCGGTTCAGAATGGACCTTTACTACAGGTTAAACGTATTTCCGGTTTTAATTCCTCCACTTCGGGAAAGGAAGGAGGACATTATGTTATTGTCGAATTCCTTCATCACCAAATTTGCCGACATGGAGAGAAAGATCATTACAGGCTTTTCTGCCGAATTTATACGGCAAATGGAAAGTTTTGAATGGCCTGGAAATGTAAGAGAATTAGAAAATTTAATACAGCGTACTACTTTACTTACAAAAGGACCGATTGTTACTGAGTTTTATCTTAATCCGGAAATTATAAAGACAATTTCTTCTGATAGAAATTTGAAGAGTATTGCTGAAAACGAAAGAGACCACATCATGGCTACCTTAAAAGGTTGCAATTGGAAAGTTTACGGGTCAGGTGGGGCGGCAGAATTACTGAAGATGAAAGTTTCAACCCTGAATTCAAGAATAAAAAAACTTGGAATTGAAAAATCAAAAATTAAGCTGCAATAGATCTATTGAACTATTTCGTTCAGGGCTTATACATGTTGTATGTATTCACCTCCAAAAAAGCGACAAGGCAGAATACAGGTAGCTAAAATGGGTAATAAAACCCGTCGGGATCAGAGATTTGAATCCCTGCGTAAAACCTGCAGTCTTTTTTAAAGCTTTCAAATAAACCTCAGGCTTACAAAAGAACATTCAGTTATTCGAGTATGCATTCTTTACTTCTTTCACTATATTGATAAATTTTTACGCAAACCAGTTTCCCAATGGTGGCTTTGATTGTGTTCTTTTGTATTCTGCTGCTTGTAGTTTTAATTACATGGGTAAAACTGAATGCGTTTTTATCCTTCCTGATTGTATCTATTATTTCCGGACTCTTGTTAGGTATTCCATTAGAAAAAGTGACTGCTTCTATACAACATGGAATCGGTGATACACTCGGTTCGCTTGTAATTGTAATTATACTTGGCGCCATGTTAGGTAAGCTGGTTGCAGAAAGCGGTGCGGCGCAAAAGATTGCCGATGTACTCATGCGCATCTTCGGGGAAAAATATGTAAAGTGGGCACTTATGGTTACCGGTTTTATTGTAGGTATCCCTTTATTTTATAATGTCGGGTTTGTATTGATGATCCCATTGATTTTTTCAATTGTATACAGGTATAAACTGCCTGCTGTTTATACCGGGTTACCTATGCTGGCGGCCCTGTCTGTAACACATGGTTTTTTGCCGCCTCACCCATCACCCACAGCATTGGTCTTAACATTAAAGGCTAACATGGGACTCACATTATTATACGGATTAATCATCGCCATTCCTGCTATTATTATCGCAGGTCCGCTATTTGCAAATACACTAAAAAATATGCGGGTCGAACCACTTAAAATTTTTCAACCCGCAAAAATCGAGGCAAATGCTTTGCCCGGCACAGCTAATAGTTTTCTTACTTCATTGTTACCTGTGCTGTTGTTAATTGCAGCGACTATTCTTCAATTTGCTTATACATCAACTACAGGATTCAGGTCTTTTATCATTTTCGCAGGCGATCCCTCAATAGTGATGCTGATATCTTTGCTTGTAGCTACTTACTCATTAGGCATCCTGATGAAACGCCCAATGAAGGCCATCATGAATATTTATGGAGATGCTGTAAAAGATGTTAGCATGATAGTACTCATTATCGCTGGCGCCGGCGCCTTAAAACAGGTTTTTGCCGATAGTGGTGTAAGCGCTGCAATATCTACTCAACTAGGTTCTTTACCGCTTCATCCTTTATTACTTGGCTGGCTCATTGCTGCAGTGATAAGGGTCTGCATAGGGTCCGCAACAATTGCAGGGCTGACTACTGCAGGTATTATTCTCCCGCTCATGTCACAGGCTTCTGTAAACCCGAGCTTGATGGTTTTATCAGTGGGTGCCGGAAGTTTAATGTTCTCTCATGTAAATGATTCCGGTTTCTGGATGTTTAAAGAGTATTTTAATTTGAGTATAAAACAAACACTTCGCTCATGGTCGCTGATGGAAACTATTGTTTCTATAGTAGGATTGATCGGCGTGATGCTCTTAAACCTTTTTGTATAAACTAATAACCATGGAAGAACAAACTCCGGAACAGCGATTTTTACAATCGGGCCTAAAACTGCCACCTGCACCGGCACCCCTTGGTGTTTATAAACCGTGCCTGATCGTAGATGATTTTTTATACGTCTCAGGGCATGGTACTGTTTTGAACGATGGCAGCCTCATCATTGGAAAAATAGGCAGAGAGTTAACACAGGAACAAGGGAAGGCAGCGGCACAGCAAGTGGGTCTCGCCATTCTTGCTACAATTAGAAAAAATATTGGCAGTCTTGATAAAATAAAAAGAGTGATCAAAGTTTTAGGAATGGTGAATTGTGTTCCTGAATTTGAAAAACATCCTTATGTAATTAATGGCTGCAGTGAATTGTTTGCTAAGATTTGGGGTGAAGATGGAATCGGTGTAAGAAGCGCAGTAGGATTTAGTTCACTGCCCGATAATATTCCTGTTGAAATTGAGGCTATGTTCGAACTTTATTAAATGACTTGTGTATGAAAGAGAATAATGAAGATGCGTGGTACGTGGTAAGTAATATTGATGAAGCAGATTCTCCTGCATTGGTGATTTACCTGAGCCGGGTGAAAAGAAACATAGAATTACTCAAAGGAATGGTAGATGATATTCAAAGACTACGGCCTCATGTTAAAACGCATAAATCAAGAGAGGCTGCTTTATTATTAATGGAAGCAGGTATTCAAAAATTTAAATGCGCTACTATCGCAGAAGCAGACATGCTTGCGGAGTGTAATGCGTTGGATGTATTACTGGCGTACCAGCCGGTGGGCCCAAAAATAAAACGATTGATCTCTTTAATAGAAAATTATCCCTCAACAAAATTTTCATGTCTTGTTGACGATGAATCTGCTGCTCACCATATAGCACAAGCTGCAGTGAACGCCGGAATTACGATTCCTGTTTATGTTGATGTTAATGTAGGAATGAACAGAACCGGAATCGCAGTTGATAAAGTGATTGATCTTTATATCGACTGTTCACAAACAGAAGGAATATTTCCTGTGGGCCTGCATGTATACGATGGCCATATTACGGATCCTGATTTTCAGATCAGAACTCAAAAATGTAACGAGGCTTTTAAAGCAATAGAACAACTTGAGCAGGAAATTATTGCAAAAGGTTTTACTCCTGTTATCGTTGCTGGTGGTTCTCCTACATTTCCGGTTCATGCCAAAAGAAAAAAAATAGAATGCAGTCCCGGAACTTTTATATACTGGGATGCAGGTTACCAGCAAAATTTAGCAGAGCAGCCATTTCTTCCTGCTGCATTAATCATCTCGAGAATTATATCACGCCCGTCCGAATTTATTATCTGTTCAGACCTCGGTCACAAATCCGTTGCGTCAGAAAATGATTTGATTAATCGTGTGCGTTTTTTAAATGCACCTGAACTTGTCCCTGTTGGTCAAAGTGAAGAACATTTAAAATTGCAAACAGGCAAAACGTATCCATACCAGGTGGGAGATGTATTATATGGAATGCCTTTTCATATCTGTCCAACCTGTGCTTTATATGAAAGAGCTTTGATCGTTGAAGATGGAAAGATATCTGGTGAATGGAAAACGATTGCAAGGGATAGAAAAATTAATGCCTGATCTGTATGTTTACAATAGATGCTCATCTCGACCTTGCAATGAACGCCCTTGAATGGAACCGTGATTTGTGTAAAGCGGTTAGTGAAAATAATCTGCGTGAAAAAGGATTGCAAGACAAACCCGATCGTGGCAATGCAACAGTTTCGCTTCCTGAATTACGCAAAGGAAATATTGGCCTGGTCGTAGCGACGCAGATCGCAAGATATGTTGCCCCTGGAAATCCATTACCCGGATGGCATTCGCCTGAGCAGGCTTGGGCGCAAACACAAGGACAGTTAGCCTGGTATAAAGCAATGGAAGAAGCAGGAGAGATGGTTCAAATAAATAACCTGCAAACATTAGAAGATCATCTTGTACTCTGGAATTCTGAAATATCAAACACAGAAAAAACTATTGGGTATATTTTAAGTTTAGAAGGAGCAGATTCGCTGATCACTATTGAGTACCTGGAGAAAGCATACACATACGGATTGCGTGCAGTGGGTCCTGCTCATTATGGTCCCGGGCGTTATGCACAAGGAACCGATGCAATCGGTTCTTTGGGAAATGCAGGAAAGGAATTATTGAAAGAAATGGAGCGACTCAATATTATTTTAGACGTAACACATTTATGTGATGATTGTTTTTGGGAAGCGATGGACCATTTTAATGGTCATGTATGGGCGAGTCATAATAATGTAAGAGCATTGGTAAATCATAACAGGCAGTTCACTGATGATCAAATAAAAGAATTGATCAGCCGTGGTGCTGTAATTGGCGGTGCACTTGATGCATGGATGATGGTGCCCGGTTGGATACGAGGTGAATCAGATCCGAAAACAAAGAATTGCAATTTGGAAGTGATCATCGATCACTTCGATCATATTTGCCAGCTCTCCGGAAATGCATTACATATTGGTGTCGGTTCGGATCTTGATGGAGCCTTCGGTACAGAACAGTGCCCGTACGACCTGGAAACGATAGCTGATCTGCGGCAGCTGCCCGAGCTATTTCAGCGGCGTGGTTATTCCACAGAAGACATCGGGAATATCATGCATGGAAACTGGCTGCGGTTTTTAAGAAATGCGTGGAGATAGAGTGAATGTGAATATCATCTAATTGAAGTGTCCGCGGTTTTAGGCCTTTTTACCCAAATGGATGGAGCTATAAGAAGGTTTTTTAATCGGAAGTTTTGATTATCTTTTGGATACAAAACCAGCCCAATGAGAAAAGCAATTCCCCAACTGTTTCCTTCCGCTGCATTTTATCAGTTCAGAAAGATAAACCGTGGTTACCCCCGCTCCTGATCACTCCAAAATTAACCCCTAAACCCAACTTATCTGATGATACTTGCTGCAGGCTCTGCCAGGCATATTACTTTAATACAAATCAAATATGTATATAAGTTCTTACTGCGTTTAATGTTCGTTCTAATCCTGAATGCTATTTCTTCAAATTGTTTTAGCCAGGAAAGCTGTTTCAGTTGTGATTACGATTCATTAATGCTTGAACTCCCCAAAAAGAAAGAAGCCGACAAAATAAAATTATTAGCGCTTTTAGTAGAATTAGCTCCCGAGCCTGCAATAAGACCTTCTGACCGTACCATCGCTTATTTAAATGAATTGGTTGAGTTAAATAAAGACGCTCATGTTATTAATAATGCACCCTATAAAGCCTTGCTTGATGGGTATAATACATGGAAGGCAGGGGATCATAAGGCCGCATTAGAAAAATTAAAGAATGCTATCAGTCTTTTTGATAAGGAGCATAGAAAGATAAGCTCGATACTTACCGTGATAAGAATACTGTACAATCAGTTAAACAAGCAAGAAGAACGATATGAATTTTATAAAGAAAAACTAGCTTATTATTTAGTAAGTGGCCCGGTCGAAAATGTAGCTCCTTGTTACCACGGGTTAGGCGGCTATTATGTTTTTAAAGCCGATTACAATCTTGCCATCAGTAACTACCTTAAAGCTGCTGAACTCTATCAAAAATTTTATCCGCGATATTATAATAATGAAATTGGAGTGATAGGTACTTATTATGCACGGTGGGGTAATGATGAGAAGGCGATCTACTATTTAAAAAAAGCGCTGCCGTTACATAAAATTTTAAAAGACAGCGGTAATTATTCTTTTTGCTTAAAGGCGATTACTGATCTTTCAATAAAGAATAAGAAGTATACGGAAGCTTTGCAGTACGCTGATGAGGCTGTGAAATTTGCAAACAGAGGTGAAGAGATACAGGGTTATGCCATTGCTCTTTTGCAGAAGGCATTTATTTATATGGAGATGGGACTTCTGCAAAAAGCTTATCCCTACCTGGCAGATACAAAAAAGATTGAAGATTCATTGCATTTGCAGATCGCATCAACAGGCGGGTATCTTGAAAGTGATTTTGCTCTTTATCGCTATAACCATCTTTTACATAATGAGAAAGCAGCCCGTGAAAGTTTATTAACCGCTTATCAAAAAGCGATAGATGGAAAAGTAAATGAACTGCAGCTGAAGTATTTAAAAGAGCTGATCAGGTTTTTTGGAACAAACAATAATCCTGGCCTCGCATATACTTATGCAAACCAATATCTAAATTTAAGTGATAGCCTGAGTGATGTAACAGGGGTACATCATATTGCACAATATGAAAATGAGCAAAAAGAATATTTGCAGAACGCCAGTATTAATGATCTAAAACAGGAAAGAGCCGTTCAGGATTATAAGATCAGCCAGCGGAATAAAATTATCTGGATCGCGGCAATTGTTTTTTTATTCATCCTTGCGCTGCTTGTTTTCATATATCGTCAGTTGCATCTTAATAAAAGGATACTGAGAAAACTAAGGTCAACACAGACACAGCTCGTTCAATCTGAAAAGATGGCCTCGCTGGGCGAATTGACGGCGGGCATTGCGCATGAAATACAGAACCCCTTAAATTTTGTAAATAATTTTTCTGAAGTAAGTGTAGAACTGGCAGATGAATTAAAATCAGAGATAAATAAATCTTCCATTCCCGAAGCCGGTAAAAACAATATAATATCAATCACAAATGATCTTGTTCAGAACCAGCAAAAAATAAATTTTCATGGCAAACGTGCAGATGCGATTGTAAAAGGCATGCTGCAACATTCACGCAGCAGCACCGGGCAAAAAGAATTAACTGATATAAATGCACTGGCAGATGAATACCTGAGACTGAGTTATCATGGGTTGAGAGCAAAGGATAAATCTTTCAATGCAACTATGGAAACGCATTTTGATCCTTCAATTCAAAAAATAAATATTCTTCAGCAGGAAGTGGGAAGGGTTTTACTGAACCTTTTTACGAATGCTTTTTATTCTGTGAGTGAAAAGAAAAAATATATTGGTGACGGATACGAGCCAACAGTTTCAGTAACTACAAAAAAGCTGGCAGATAGAATTGAGATAAGGGTGAAAGATAACGGCATGGGCATTCCCCAAAAAGTGATTGATAAGATTTACCAGCCATTCTTCACAACAAAGCCTACAGGTGAAGGAACGGGGCTAGGCTTGTCTCTGAGTTACGATATTATTACAAAAGGACATGGGGGCGAATTGAAAGTAGAGACTAAGGAAGGTGAAGGGGCGGAATTTATTATAACACTTCCTTTAAAAACTGCTGAGCAATGATAAGAGCCTGCTTTGTGTTTTTATTTGCCTGTGGTATACTGTCTGCTGCGGGTCAGCCGAAAAAAACGGGCTACTATGCAAGAATACTTGACAGCCTGAAATATGAAATAACAGCAGAAAAAAACGACACAACGAAGCTGGTGCTTAATTACCTGCTGTTTAACTATTACACTGAACTAAAGCCAGACAGTGCCCGTTATTACGCGGAGCAGCAATTAGCATTGGCTAGGAAAATGCATAGCAGGTTGGATGAGGCCATGGCTATGGATGAGGTGGGTTATAACTTATATTCAACAGGCGATTATACTGAAGCATTGCAGACTACACTGGCAGGTATTGCAATTGCAGAAGAGAAAGAAGCAGCTAAATATATACTGCCCGAAAAATATTTAAAGCAAATGAATTACCGGCCTCAAGAATATGCGCCGGAAACGTTACGTAAGAAAGTACTTGGCAGCGCTTACCATCACCTGGGGCATATTTATACCGGGCTGGAGCAATATGATAAAGCACTTACCCAATATATTTTTGCACTTAGCCTGTATAATAATACGGGTAATAGAGAAAGTTATCTTCCGCTAATGAATATCGGGCGCACATATTTATATCTCGCCAAATATGACAGTGCATTTTTGTATGAAAAAAAGGCTTACGATGCAATGATGCAGAGTAACAAAAAGTATCTCAGCAATGTTTTTAGTAACATGGGATATATCTACCTGGCGCAAAGAAAAATACCACAGGCAAAACAAAGTTTTTATAACGCGGTTGTTTTCGCCAAAGAACAAAACAATACCAGGAGCCTGATTAGTGCTTACCAAGGACTCGCCTCATTTTTCCTGGCTGTAAAACAAATTGATTCAAGTTTATGGTATGGCCGTACCAGTTTGAGAATGGCAAAATCGCTGGCGCTTCAAAAGGTTGTTTACGGAGCAGATACCCTGTTGTCTAAAGCATATAAAGCAAAAGGGAATTTAGACAGCGCCTATTATTTCCAGGAAGCGGGCATGAAACTGAGAGAACAGATGTTCAGCTCTCAAAAAACACAGCAATTGCAAAGCATTCTGAATGCGGAGAATCAACGAAGGACAGATATAGAAACAGCGAGAACGAATTATAACAACAGGTTGCAGCGATACTTGTTTAGCGGCGGAATAGTTTTTCTACTTGTCATTGCGGTCATCCTTTTTCGAAACAACCGCCAGCGTAAAAAGACAAATGCAGTATTAGAAGAGCAGAAAAAAGAATTAGAACTGCAAAAGAAAGAAGCAGAACTGCACAACCGCAACTTAGAGATTGAAGCGTCACTCGAAAGGGTTCGTACAAAAACAATGGCGATGCACGGCAGTGATGATGTGAGTGATACTGCCATCATGATGTTTAAAGAATTAGAAAAGCTGGGTGTTGTTGCAAACCGTGCAGGAATATTAATTTATAATGATGATGACGCTCAAATGGAAATCTGGACCGCTGGTATAAATGATAATAATGCACGTATAATAGGAAAGGGGAAATTGGATGTTGATATGCATCCCTTATTAAATAAGGCTTATGCAGCCTGGAAAGATAACGCGGTTGATTTTTATTACCATTTGCATGATGATGACCTGGTTAATTATTATCATGGTCTCCATGGCGCAGCCGAATACATGTACGAATTGCCGGCGGTATTACCTTCAAAGCAAACCAGCAGTATATTTTATTTTCCCGAAGGTGGCCTGTTTGCATTTTCTACTGATCCGCTGCCAACCGAAGCCATTGATATCTTTAAAAGATTCGCTGGTGTTTTTGCATTGACTTACCGCCGTTTTCTGGATCTGCAAAAAGCAGAGGCACAGGTAAGAGAGGCTCAGGTAGAAGGAGCGCTTGAAAAAGTACGTTCAAGAACAATGGCGATGCATCATAGTGATGAGCTGAAGTTCGTGATCATGGAAGTAACAGCGCAATTGCTGCAACTGGGTTTTAAAATTGATAATGCGAGCTTCAATATCATCCCGGGAGAAAAGAGTCGCGATATGAATTTATGGCTGGCAGTGCCGGGCAAAGAGATATATCCTTCCAAAATATATGTGCCCTATTATTCCACACCGATGATGGACAGGGTATATGATGCAATAGATAATGAGGAAGATTTTGTTGCCGATATTCTTACAAGGGAAGAGAAGGATCATTTCTTCACCTACGCTTATGAACATACTGATTTTAAAAACAGCACAGAAGAACGAAAGCATATGGTGATGCAGGCAAAAGGAGTGGCAAGGTCAACGGTGATCACAAAGCATATTGTGCTCGGCTTGCAGAATTATAACATGACACCTTACTCCGAAGAAGAAAATGCCATATTAAAAAGAACGGCCCAGGTTTTTGAACAGGCATTTACCCGTTTCCTCGACCTTCAAAAAGCAGAGGCACAGACCCGGGAAGCAAAAATAGAAGTGGCGTTGGAGAGAGTAAGATCAAGAGCAATGGCGATGCAGAATTCAGAAGAATTAAATGCGTTGATTGGAACTGTATTTACAGAATTAACGAAGCTGGATATAGTTCTTACGCGGTGCCTCATTATGATCTATGATCCTGCAACAAACGATTCGCGGTGGTGGATGGTGAATTCAGAAGCACCGGAAAAACCGATGGACTACCTGGTGAAATGCCATGAACATGAACCTTACCTTACTTACCTCGAAGGATGGAAGCAACGTGCATTAAAATGGAAATATATTCTTGAAGGGGATGTGAAAAACAAGTGGGATGATTTCTTATTCAGCGAAACTGAATTATCATTACTGCCTGGCTTTGTTATCGCCGGTATGAAACAGCCGGAAAGAGTATATCTCCATGCATCGTTTAATAATTTCGGCAACTTAACACTCGCCACTACGGAGCCATTGTCTGATGAGCAATTTGAAATCTTACTTCGCTTTGCAAAAGTTTTTGATCTTACCTATACGCGTTTTAATGACCTGAAGCAAGCAGAGCAACAGGCCCGTGAGGCCACGATAGAAGCTGCTTTAGAAAAAGTGCGCGGCAAAGCCATGGCCATGCACAACAGTAATGACCTTTCTGTAACTGCCAGTATGATCTTTACTGAATTAAGGAAGTTAGGGATCACACCGATCCGTTGCGGAGTAGGAATTGTTGATAAAGAAAATGTAAGCTCCTCCCAGCTATATTCCGCTGTTTCATCTGACGATGGAGACGGCCTGGCATTAATGGGGGCCATCCTATTGAAGGAGCATACGGTGTTGGAAAATATTTATCGTGCCTGGTTAAACAATGAAGATTACTTTCCCGAGTTAAGCGGTGAAGTACTCACCTCTTATTACAGGGTGCTTTCCACAGGCTTATCACTTCCTTCCGGTTTAGACATTGACGAAGAAAAAACACAGTACGGCCATTTTATTTCTTGTTCCGTAGGCTGCCTTTATGCATGGTCCGAAACCCGGTATAATGACACTGAAATAAAGATCATCAGGCGCTTCGCATCTATTGTTGATCTTACGTTCAGGCGTTATATAGAACTTCAACAATCGGAAGCCAATGCAAAAAATGCCATAAGGCAGGCGTCACTTGATCGTGTGCGGGCAGACATCGCATCTATGCGCACGACCAGCGACCTTGAAAAAATCACGCCGCTTATCTGGAACGAACTCAATATTCTCGGTATTCCTTTTATCCGTTGCGGTGTATTTATCATGGATGAAGAATTAAAGACCATCCATACTTTCCTTTCCACGCCGGAAGGAAAAGCGATCGCTGTTTTTGATATTCCTTTTGATACGCCCGGAAACATCGCGAACGTGTTAGATAACTGGCAGCACAAAAAAATATACACCGATCATTGGGACCAGGCTGCGTTTACTTCGTTCGCAAATGCATTAGTGAAAGCGGGTGCGCTAACATCGTCCGAACAATATTTAAGCACACTTCCACGCGATGGTTTCTATTTACATTTTGTTCCTTTTCAGCAAGGCATGTTATACGTAGGGAATACCTTGCCGTTAGATGAGGACGAAATAAATTTATTGCAGTCTGTTGCCGGTGCATTTTCTACTGCCTATGCACGGTATGAAGACTTTAATAAATTAGAAATTGCAAAACAACAGGTAGACAATACAATAAAAGATCTGCGCTCAGCACAGCAGCAACTGGTGCAGGCAGAAAAAATGGCATCGCTTGGCGAACTTACAGCGGGCATTGCACACGAAATTCAGAACCCGCTCAACTTTGTCAATAATTTTTCTGAAGTAAGTGCAGAGCTGGCAGATGAAATGCAGAAAGAATTAGCAGCGGGAAATAAGGAAGAGGCAATTGTACTTGCAGAAGACATCAAACAAAATCTTACCAAAATTGTTCATCACGGTAAGCGGGCAGATTCAATTGTAAAGGGAATGTTGCAGCATTCACGCAGCAGCACGGGACAAAAAGAACTGACAGATATTAATGCACTCGCTGATGAATATTTGAGATTGAGCTATCATGGATTAAGAGCGAAAGACAAATCTTTTAATGCAGAGATGAAAACGAACTGGGATGAATCGCTGCCAAAACTAAACCTGGTTTCGCAGGATGTTGGAAGGGTGATACTGAACCTCTTTACGAATGCATTTTACGCAGTGAACGAAAAAGCAAAAAAAGCTGGAAGCGGTTATACGCCTTTGGTTTCGGTAAGCACAAAAAGAGCGGGTGACAAAATTGAAGTTTCAATAAAAGATAATGGTACCGGTATTCCGGAAAAAGTATTGAACAAAATATATCAGCCATTCTTCACCACCAAACCAACAGGCGAAGGCACAGGATTGGGATTGAGTTTAAGTTATGACATCATAACAAAAGGCCATGATGGCGAGATAAAAGTGGAAACAAAAGAAGGAGAGGGAAGTGAGTTTATTATTCAAATACCCTTTCAACCATCCTGATGAAATATTGTATAAAAATATTTTTGATCATTTTCCCCGTAGTTGTTTCCGCTCAGAACAAAGGGGATAGCCTGAAAAGAATTCTTGCACATACGCAAAACGATTCCATCCGTTACCTTACTTGTTCCGGGCTCTATGACGTGTATGAAGAAACTAACCGTGACTCTGCCTTGTATTATGCCGGGCAGGAGTTGGCCGTTTCATCACGTAACCAAAAAAAGTTGTGTGAAGTTCTTTCCCTCAACCATAAGGGTTATCAATTAGCGGGATTGGGCCGGTATGGTGAGTCTCTTCAATGCCTGCTTAAAGCTTTTGATCTTGCAGAGAATAAGCAAACTTCAGAGAATGACAGCTGGTTTTACACACACGGTTTCTTTAGCGGCAAAAGACGTCGTTACCTTCTTGCGTATACACACCACATTTTTGCAGTGCTCATGTGGCAAACCCAAAATACAGAACAAGAGGTTCTGCATTTTAAGGAGGCACGGATTATTGCAAAGGAAGTTGGGTCTGCTATTCGTCAGCAGATGGCCGATATGAACCTGGGAAGAAGTTATGCCGTGGCTGGCCAACTGGATTCTGCACTTTTCTTTGAAAGCGAAGCAGAACAACTGGTACCAAAGTCAGGTTTCAAAAAATACCTTGGGCAGATATATAATATTCTTGGCGGCATCTATTATTCAAAAGGAGAAGAAAATAAGTCGGCGGAGTATTACTACAAGGGGATAGAAGCTGCGCAGGAGTATAATAACAGGAACAGTTTGAGCAGCAATTATTTTTCTCTCACAAAACGTTCGTTAACGCTTAAACAAAAAGACTCCGCATTAAAATATGCATTAAAGATGCTCCAGGTTCATCAAACACTGGGAAACGTCTCCGGCGCGGCGGTGAATAAAGGAACGATCTACCAGAATATCTACCTCAGTTACAAAATGAACGGGCAAATGGATAGTGCCTATAAATATTCGCAGCTCGCATTAAATACAATTGATAGTTTGAACAGGATTCGGGTAAAAAACCTGGCTGATTTTCAAAATATAAATCTGAACGAACAATTACGTTTGCAGAATGTAGAAAAAGAGAAAGTAATTTATCAAAATAAGGTCAGAACCTATGCTTTCGTGGCCGGACTTTCTGTATTCCTGTTGATTGCCCTGATCCTTTATCGCAACAACAGGCAGAAACAAAAAACAAACACGGTACTGAAAACAACATTGGCAGATTTAAAGTCAACCCAGTCGCAATTAGTGCAGTCAGAAAAAATGGCTTCTTTAGGGGAACTCACTGCAGGCATCGCTCATGAAATTCAAAACCCGTTAAATTTCGTTAATAATTTTTCTGAAGTAAGTATGGAACTCGCCGATGAAATGCAGAAAGAACTGGACTTAGGAAATAAAGAAGAGGCAATGGTAATTGCGGCTGACATCAAACAAAATCTTACAAAAATTGTTCATCACGGGAAACGTGCAGATGCCATTGTAAAAGGAATGTTGCAGCATTCAAGAAGCAGCAGCGGCCAAAAAGAGATGACAGATATTAATGCATTGGCCGACGAATATTTGAGGCTGAGTTATCATGGGTTAAGAGCAAAGGATAAATCTTTTAATGCAGAGATGAAAACAAACTGGGATAGTTCGCTTCTAAATATTGAAGTGGTATCTCAGGATGTAGGAAGAGTTATATTGAATCTTTTTACCAATGCTTTTTATTCTGTGAATGAAAAAAGCAAGAGGTCAGGTAAGGAATATTCTCCAATGGTATCCGTCACAACAAAACAGGTTGGCAATAAAGCAGAGATCAGGATAAAAGATAATGGCAACGGGATTCCTCAGAATGTTTTGAATAAAATTTATCAGCCATTTTTTACAACAAAGCCAACAGGAGAGGGAACGGGGCTGGGTCTTAGCTTAAGTTACGACATCATTACCAAAGGACATAGCGGCGAATTAAATGTAGAAACGAAAGAAGGAGAATTTGCTGAGTTCATTATCACCTTGCCAACCAGTCAACCAAAATGAAACCACTGAAGATGCTGAGAAAAATAATATTGCTGTTGCTTTTTATACAGGTTTTGGTGCAGGCTTCAACTGCACAGAAACCAGATGTTCAAAAATTAAAACAGCTTGTGAACGAGCATCCGCAACAGGATACGGAAAGAGTTAACCGGCTCGAGGCGTATGCGGTAGCGTCAAGGTTTAACAGCCCTAAAGAAACTTTCCTTTATGCAAATGAAGCGCTGGCACTTGCCCGCAAGCTTCATTATGTAAGTGGCGAAGCAGATGCATTGCTCACGCTAAGTTTTTATCAGCGGTTCAGGAGCAGGAACGACAGCGCCTTAATCTATGGTAAACAAGCGATGATACTATTTTCGCAGCTTAAAGACACCATCCGCCTGATTACTATTTTATATAATATGGCTGCTATTTATAGCAACAGCTATAATTATCCCGGGGCCATATCGGCAGATCTCACTGCTTTAAAACTTTCAGAAATAAAACAGAGTCAGAAATGGCTCACGCTTGTGGGTTCTTCGTTAGGGTATTTATACCTTGACCTGGAAGATGATACAAAAGCTGAACAATATTTGTCCCGTGCCATGCACCTTGCAGAAAGAGCAAATGATAGAGATGGCGTTGCGCATTGCGTGGACGGGCTGGCAACACTGGCTATGAAATATCACCGGTGGGATGAGGCGATGCGGTTATACAAACTTCGAAAGCAAATTAATATTGAAGCAAATGACATGCGGGGTCTCATGGGGACACAAATAGATATTGCTGATCTGAATGAAAAGCAGGGAAAATATGCGGAAGTATTTCCGCTGCTTTACAAGACGCTTGAACAAATGAAAACAATTGATCCGGGCCCTTCATTTGTTTCTTATGCCCAGGGTGTAATGGCTAAGGCTTACCTGGATGTTGGTAAGCCAGACAGCGCCATCCTTCATGGTCTTGAGAGCCTGCAAACCAACCAGCGCTTTGCAATGAAATCCAGCAGCAGGGACATTAGTCAGACATTAGCCCGGGCATACGCAGCTAAGGGAAATTTTAAGGATGCATATCATTACCAGTTACTGTATGCGTATTACAGGGACAGCTTAAATAACCAGGAGGCTATTCGGAAAACTACTGCTCTTCAATATTCTGCTGACCTTGATAAAAAGCAATCGCAAATTACTTTGCTCACCAAAAACCAGGAACTGAGCCAGCGCCAGAATCGTCAGCAAAAATTAATACTCTTTGGAACCATTGCTGGATTGTTATCAGTAGGTGGGTTAAGTATTTTTCTCTGGCGCAATAACCGCCAAAAGTTAAGGGCCAATATTGAGCTGCAACAAAGACAAAATGAATTAAAAACAACGCAGACGCAATTAATTCAATCCGAAAAAATGGCTTCGCTTGGCGAGCTTACTGCTGGCATTGCTCATGAAATTCAGAACCCGCTCAACTTCGTTAATAACTTTTCTGAAGTAAGTTTTGAATTGGCTGATGAGATGAAAAAAGAACTGCAGGACGGCAATAAAGAAGATGCAATTGCTCTGGCAAACGATATCAAACAAAATCTTGAAAAAATTGTTCATCACGGGAAACGTGCAGATGCCATTGTAAAAGGGATGCTGCAGCATTCACGCAGTAGCAGTGGGCTAAAAGAGATGACAGACATTAATGCATTGGCTGATGAGTACTTGCGGCTCAGCTACCACGGGTTAAGGGCGAAGGATAAATCTTTTAATGCAGAGATGGAAACTGCCTGGGATAATTCGCTGCCAAATATTGAAGTGGTATCACAGGATGTGGGAAGAGTAATATTGAATCTTTTTACGAATGCCTTTTATTCCGTTCATGAAAAAAATAAAAATGCCAAAGAAGGATTTGTGCCGATGGTTTCAGTCTCAACAAAAAAGACAGGCGCTAAAGTAGAGATCAGAATAAAAGATAATGGCAGTGGAATTCCTGACGCGGTGATTAAGAAAATTTATCAGCCATTTTTTACAACAAAGCCCACAGGAGAAGGAACAGGATTAGGATTGTCTTTGAGTTATGATATTGTAACAAAGGGGCATGGAGGAGAATTAAATGTAGAAACAAAAGAAGGAGAATTTGCTGAATTCATTATTACACTGCCTATAGTTTCGGTTGTAAATAAGCCAAGTGATATTTTTAATAAACCACAATAATTATACCCATGAAAGTTTTAGTTGTAGACGATGAACAGGACATGCAAATGCTTTTTGAACAGCGGTTCAGAAAAGAGATCAAAGAACAAAAGATGGATTTTGCCTTTGCAATTTCAGGAGAAGAAGCATTGAAATACCTTGATAAACATCATCACGAAGCGGTGCTGATCTTGTCAGACATTAATATGCCGGGTATGACGGGCCTTGAACTGCTTAAGCACATAAAGCAGAAATACGAAGCGCCGCCACCGGTTGTTATGATGATCACCGCTTATGGCGACCAGGAAAATTATAGCCAGGCAATGAGTTTAGGCGCAGATGATTTTCTTACCAAGCCAATAGACTTTACTTTATTAAAAGAAAAATTGAAAATAGAAACCAATGGCTAAAATCTTAGTGGCTGATGATGAAGTGGATCTCGAAATGCTCATCAAACAAAAGTTTAGAAAACAGATAAGAGAACAGAAGTATGAGTTTGTATTTGCATTGAATGGAAACGATGCATTGGATAAATTGGAACAACATCCTGATATTGATGTTTTGTTAAGTGATATTAATATGCCGGAGCTTGATGGACTTTCATTGCTTACACGAATGGTAGAATCGAGCCCGTTGGTAAAAACCGTTATGGTATCTGCCTATGGTGATATGGAAAACATCCGCATAGCCATGAATCGCGGTGCATTTGATTTTGTTTGTAAGCCCGTAAATTTTGAGGACCTGGAATTAACAATTGAGAAAACATTACTGCATGTAAAACAGATCAGGGAAACATTAAAAGCTATTAAAGAAAATAATATCCTGCGGATGTATGTTGACGAAACAGTTTTAAATTTTATGAGCGGACAGGAATATGAAGCCAGTTTACTTTCTAATGAAACAATAGAAGCATCAGTGGTGTTTATTGATATTTGCAGCTTTACTTCAATTACTGAAAATGAATCTGCTGACAAAGTGGTAAAGCTGCTCAATAAATATTTTGATGTGATGGTTAAAGAAATAATTGCGCAGGGAGGATACATCGATAAGTTTATAGGTGATGCGATAATGGCTGTCTTTAAAGGAGACTATCATTTAGACAGGGCGGTTGAAGCATCTCTTGCGGTAAGGAAACAAATAGATGAACTTCCGGCAGAATCAGACGATCTTAGTTTTAAGCCTAAAGTTGCTATTGGTATTAATAGCGGTGAAGTGATATCTGGTAATATAGGTTCTGCAAATCTTCGCAGGCTTGATTATACGGTAATTGGCGATGTTGTTAATACAGCGCAGAGGTTGCAATCTGTCGCTATGGCCGGTCAAATCGTGATTGGTGAATCAGGATATGAAAAAATAAAAGAATCTTTTAATTGTTCAAGAATAGGTGAGCGTAACCTCAGGAATAAAACAGCACCAGCAGTGATTTATGAAGTGGTGAATTAATTGCTGCTTTTTTAAATCATACTTCTCAAATCATATAATTAAAACATCACTCACGTTTTTTTGTATCATTATTTTCGGAAACCAGCCGGTTAGAATGTGGTTCCTTATTTTGCCCCCATCTTACGATCATTTCTTTTTTATCCTATATAATTGATTTCTATATTCTCTTTTAAGTTGTTAAAAAGAGTTTACAGTTTAGGCAGGTTATTTGTATAGATACCTATACGCTTGCCAGGCATGCAGTAGCTGAGAGTTCATAAAGGATCAAATGCGGCATCGTTTATAAATATTATACATCCCTTCCAGGGATGTTGTTATAAAATGCAGGCCTTAAATTTTATAAAAACACTGATAGATATGGAAATGAAGTTTAAGAATGAGCTAGTTATAGATAATTTATCCGGTTCAGACCTGGTTTGCTTTTCTCATCTGCGCTGGAACTTTGTATACCAGCGTCCCCAACACCTCTTAAGCAGGTTTGCAAAACATTGCAGGGTATTTTTTATTGAAGAACCCATTTTTGGTTCTGAAACTGAGCGGCTGGAAGTGAATGAAAAAAATAATGTGTGGGTTGTCGTTCCCCATTTTCCTCATGACCTTTCGCATGAAATCGTGTTAGATAAGCAGAAAAAAATGCTTGCCGGGTTTTTTGAAATGATGGAGATCACGCAATTTATTTCCTGGTATTATACGCCGATGGCGCTCCCTTTTACTGAGGATTTAACGCCTGCTTTAACCGTGTATGATTGCATGGATGAATTGTCGGCTTTTAAATTTGCTCCGTCGATCTTAACACACCTTGAAAAAGAATTATTAAATAAAGCGGATGTTGTTTTCACAGGCGGACAAAGCATTTATGAAGCAAAAAAACATTTGCATAAAAATATTCACGCTTTCCCAAGCAGCATTGATAAAGAACATTTTGGCCAGGCACGAAACATTAAAGAGGATCCTGCTGACCAGGCATCTATCCCGCATCCCCGTTTTGGTTTTTTTGGAGTGCTGGACGAAAGATTTGACGCTGATATGATCCGTGAAGTTGCAGCAGCAAGACCCAATTGGCAATTTGTGTTGATAGGGCCTGTTGTAAAAATTGATCCGGCAAGTCTTCCGCAAGCAAATAACATTCATTATCTCGGTGGAAAAAGTTATGATGAGCTGCCACATTATCTCGCCGGATGGGATATTGCAATGATTCCTTTTGCAATAAATGAATCAACAAAGTTTATTAGTCCAACTAAAACACCGGAATATCTTGCTGCAGGCAAACCTGTAATTTCTACACCGATAAGAGATGTGGTTAAACCATATGGTGTAGAAAATATTGTGCACATCGCTCACACTGCTGAAGCATTTATTGCACATGCAGAACAGGAGCTTTCTCAAACAAATAAAAAACTCTGGTTACGTAGGGTAGATAATTTTCTTGCAGACATTTCATGGGATATTACTTGGGAAAAAATGGCTGCGCTTTTAGAAAAAGGACTGGTAGGGAAACAAGATGAGGTAACAACAAAAACTGTGAAAGCATATGTTTGATTATTTAATTGTAGGTGCAGGATTCGCAGGCAGTGTACTAGCTGAAAGACTCGCAACACAGGCAGATGCGAAAGTGCTCATCATCGACCAGCGGGATCATATCGGGGGTAATGCCTATGATTATTTTAATACGGCAGGTATACTTGTTCATAAATACGGACCGCATATTTTTCATACAAATTCAAAAGAAGTTTTTGACTATTTAAGCGAGTTCACTCCATGGCGCCCTTACCAGCACAGAGTTTTAGCAAGTGTTGACGGTCAACTGGTGCCTATGCCCATCAACTTAAATACAATTAACCAGATGTACGGATTGAATCTGTCGTCTGATCAGCTGGAAGATTTTTTTGCATCCAAAGCCGTTAAAGTTGACAGGATAAAGACGTCTGAAGATGTAGTGATCAGTAAAGTTGGAAAAGAACTGTATGAAAAATTCTTTAGAGGTTATACAAGAAAAATGTGGGATATGGATCCGTCTGAATTAGATGCATCCGTTACCGCAAGAGTTCCCACACGTACAAATAAAGACGACCGGTATTTTACAGATACCTACCAGGCAATGCCCTTGCATGGATATACAAGAATGTTCCGCAAAATGCTTCATCACCCCAATATCAAGATCATGCTGAACACAGACTATAAAGAGATTGTAGAAATAATTCCCTTCAAAAAAATGATCTATACCGGTCCGATCGATAGCTATTTTAATTATTGTTATGGTAAGCTGCCATACCGTTCTCTAGAATTTAAGTTTGAAACAATCGACGCGGAACATTTCCAATCGACGGGAACTATTAATTATCCAAACGAACAGCCTTATACAAGGATTACAGATTTTAAATATCTCACTGGTCAGAAACATCCAAAGACCGCTATAGTATACGAATACCCCAAGGCAGAGGGTGATCCTTATTACCCCGTGCCTAAACCTGAAAATGCTGAGCTCTATAAAAAGTATCAGCAACTCGCCACCTCCATGACGAATACCTATTTCACCGGCAGACTGGCCACTTATAAGTATTATAATATGGACCAGGTGGTGGCACAATCTTTAACGTTGTTTAAAAAAATTATGCAGGGGGAGCAGGAAACGTATGGAAACGGACAAAAAATGTCATACAGCCAATCTTGAGATTTGGGGAGGAATAGAATCGACAATAAACAGGGTGCATCATCAATATTTTGATCAGTTGCATTTTTCAGATCATTACAACCGCAAATCGGATATTGATCTTATTGCAGGACTTGGAATAAAGAAATTGCGTTATCCCATCTTATGGGAAAAACATCAGCCTGCAATTGATACAAAGATAGATTTCAGCTGGGTTCAGGAAAGATTGGAAGCGATAAGAGATGCAGGTATAACACCCATCGCCGGCTTACTTCATCATGGCAGCGGTCCGGTTTTTACAAACATGATGGATGAGAAATTTCCTTATCTCTTTGCAGATTATGCCAGAAAAGTAGCTCATCAACTTCCATGGATCACAGAATATACGCCGGTAAACGAACCCTTAACTACTGCAAGATTTAGTGGTTTATACGGTTTGTGGTATCCGCATCATAAACTTCATCACAGTTTTTTAAGGATGCTGATGAATGAAACAAAAGCCACCATCCTTGCGATGAAAGCTATCCGCAAAATTCAGCCGGATGCCAAACTTATTCAGACAGAAGATTTAGGAAAGACATACAGCACACCGTTACTCGCTTACCAGGCGAGATTTGAAAATAAAAGAAGATGGTTAAGTATTGATTTGTTGTGCGGTAAAATTGATGAACGTCATAAACTTTGGAGGTACTTTTTAAAGAATAAGATTACGGAAGAGGAGCTTTTATTTTTTAAGGAAAATGCATGTCCGCCTGATGTTCTTGGATGGAATTACTATGTGACATCTGAAAGATATTTAGATGAAAATTTAACGCGTTATCCTGTTGCTGCTCATGGTGGAAATAAGAAACATGCCTATGCTGACGTTGAAGCAGTGAGAGTGGCTTTAAATGAACCTTCCGGTTTAAAAGTTTTGTTAACTGAAGCCGAAGAAAGGTATCATTTACCAACTGCTATAACAGAGGTGCATTTACATTGTACAAGAGAAGAACAATTAAGATGGTTTGAACATATTTATAAAACCTGCAGCGAATTAAATTCAGCGGGTTTCAATATTAAAGCTATAACCGCATGGTCTTTATTCGGCGCATATGGATGGTCGAAACTTTTAACTGCAGGCCGCGGAGAGTATGAACCCGGCGCATTTGATTTAAGAAGCGGAATTCCAAGAGAAACGGCATTAGCTCGTTTTATTAAATCAAAAAATCAACAGTCTGATTTTCATCCTTCGCTTTTATGTTATGATGGATGGTGGCATACTGAACACCGCTTAAAGTTTGGTTACAAGCACCCACAAAAGTTAAACGGGCATACCAGGAATTCCCGGCCACTGGTAATTATAGGAAAGCGCGGAACACTGGGTAGTGCATTTGCCCGTATATGTAAGCTTCGAAATATCCATACAGTTTTATTAAGCAGGCAGGATTGCGATATCACCTCTCTTCAATCAATCCAAAAAGTAATAAAGGAACTAAATCCATGGGGTGTAATAAATGCCGCAGGCTATGTTAAAGTAGATGAGGCAGAAACTGATGAGTACGCCTGCTTTAATGCAAACGTTACCGGTCCGCAACAGTTGGCGCAGGTATGTATGCAACACAACATTCCATTCCTGAGTTTCTCTTCAGATCTTGTTTTTGATGGTCATAAAAATGCGCCTTATGTTGAATCAGACCAGGTAAATCCAATGAATGTTTATGGAAGGTCAAAAGCGGAAAGTGAACGGGTGATATTTGAAACTAATCCTTCTTCTTTGGTAATAAGGACCTCTGCATTTTTTGGTCCGTGGGATGAATACAACTTTGCTTATCATGTAATTAAGTCACTGGAATCGGGCAGATCAATTCCGGTGATGAGTGATGTATACGTTTCACCCACTTATGTTCCTGATCTCGTTCGGCATTCACTGGATCTTTTAATTGACAATGAAAACGGTATCTGGCATCTTGCCAATCAGGGTTCGGTTACCTGGGCAGATTTCGCTGAAATGATTGCTAAAGAATTTCATCTGGATACAGGTTACCTGCAGTACCTGGATTTAAAAGACATGCAACTTCCTGCTCCACGCCCACGCTACACCGTTTTAGGCAGTGAAAAAGGTGAATTTCTCCCCTCCTTAGAAAACGCGATTGAGCGTTATGCACAAGCTATCCACTCTCCAGGAGTGATCGTTTAAAAAGCAAAAGATCATACATAGATTTAAAAAAAATTAAGCGCTATTAAAATACCGTTAGCCCGGGTTTTATTAGCAATTTTTTGCTTTTCGCTTTTTTACTTTAGACTAGTTTGCAACTCTAATTATCAATCAGGAATACATATGACAACTCAACCCTTATATCCTTCTTCTGTTAGCGGCAAATGGTCCGCAGAAAGATCACAGGCGTGGTTAGATAAAAACGGCTGGTTAGTAGGATGCAACTTTGTTCCATCTAATGCCGCGAACCAGTTAGAGATGTGGCAGGCTGATACTTTTAGTTTAGAATTAATAGATAAAGAATTAGGCTGGGCCGCAGCGCTCGGTTTCAATACCGTTCGTGTTTTCCTTCACAATTTAGTTTGGGAGCAGGACCCTTCAGGATACCTGAAAAGAATTGATGAGTTCCTTACTGTAGCAGATAATCATGGTATCAGAACGATGTTTGTTTTGTTTGATGCGGTGTGGGACCCGTTTCCCAAGGCAGGTATTCAGCGTTCGCCTTCTCAGGGAATTCATAATTCTGCATGGGTTCAAAGTCCTGGCTTCGATATTTTGAATGATGTGAATCTGCATGATTCAATGAGACCTTATGTTGACAGCATTGTTGGTCATTTTAAAAATGATGAGCGTGTAATTATTTGGGACATTTTTAATGAACCTGATAACGTGAACGCAGCAAGTTATAATGACAGGCATTATTCTCAGCCAAAAGCGGATCTTACTTTGAACCTGATGTCTAAAGCTTTTGGATGGGTGAGAGAGATCAATCCTATTCAGCCTTTAACATCTGCTCCATGGCAAACTGTTGATTGGTCAAATCCTGCCAAGCTTTCTAAGATTGATGCGTTTATGTTCAATGAATCAGACGTTCTTTCTTTCCATTGTTATGAAGGCAAAGTGGAAATGGAAAAAAGATTGACCGCATTGGCAAAATATAATAAGCCGATGTTCTGTACTGAATACATGGCAAGGTCAATGAACAGCACGTTCGAAGAAATTTTACCATTGCTGAAAAAATATAGCTGTGGTGCTTATAACTGGGGATTTGTTGAAGGTAAATCACAAACACATTTACCCTGGGATTCATGGGCAACAGCTTACTCTGCCGAGCCTGAATTATGGTTCCATGATATTTACCGTTCAAATGGTGAGGCCTATATTACTGCTGAAGTTGAATTCCTGAAACAAATGCTTTCTAAAAATATCGAGCAGGAAGTGCCTTTACACCAAGTTGCATAATAATCTTTAAATATAAAAAGGTGATGAGGTTTTACTTTATCACCTTTTTAGTTTTGTACTAGTCTATACATAAACGTCAGGGCATGGCTAAAGCCGGTTCACACTAAAGTTATTAATAAGACAATTGGGGATGGGCTTTAGCCCTGATATTTACTGCAATAAATTCAGATCCGGCTGCGCATATTTATACACTTTAAAATAAATAGTAGTTTTTGTTTGCTGCACACCTTCAATCTTCGAGATTTCATTTACAAAGTTTACAAGGTGATCATTATCCCTGCACATTACATCAACCTCCAAATCATAATCACCAGAAGTCATTGCCAGAAAACTTACTTCAGGAAGCTTAGCTATTTTCTGCGCAATCTTTTCTTTTAGTGTTGCCGGGCGAACGAACACAGCAATGTGTGCATAAGAACGAAAACCTACTTTATCCGGGTCCACTCTTCCTATAATATTAATCGTTCCTTCCTCTATCAATTTATTCACCCGTGTTCTAACAGTTCCTACTGAAACCTTCAGCTTCTCTGCCATTACAGTAAAAGACATTCTGCCGTCTTGCTGAAGACAAGAAAGCACTTCAAAATCAAGTTCATCTAATGTAATGTTGTTCTTCATTTACTAAATTGAATCAAAAGAAGTGAAACAAATATAAGTGCCGTAAATAAAAATTCGTCCAAAAAATTGGTAATACTCTAAAATAATTTTATTTTAAGCCTTTATTTCTACAAAATTTTCAGTCAAACAACAAAATGAAATACCCTGCAATTCAGAATTATATCAACGGAAAGCTTGTAAATGCATCCACAAGTAAAACCCTTGAGGTAATTTCCCCGGTGGATGGAAACTTGTTATCAACCGTCCCGATGTCTTCATCAAAAGATCTGGATGATGCTGTCAAAGCCGCCAAAGCTGCTTTTCCCGTATGGAGTAAAATGCCGATTAAAGAAAGGGTGCAGGTGTTTTTTCGCTATAAATATTTGCTGGAAAAAAATTTAAAAGAGTTGTCCGAATTATGTTCTGAAGAGAATGGAAAAACTTATGGTGAGTCCGTTGCTGAAATAGAAAAATGTATTGAGCTGACGGAGTTCGCCACATCACTTCCGCAATTAGTTACTGGTGAAGTGCTGGAAGTAAGCCGCGGCGTTGAGTGCAGAACAGAACATGTTCCGCTTGGTGTGGTTGCTTCAATCGTTCCGTTTAATTTTCCAAGTATGGTGCCTAACTGGACAATTCCAAATGCAATCGCCTTAGGTAATTGTATGATCATTAAACCTTCAGAAAAAGTTCCGCTGAGTTGCGGACGATTAGCGGAGTTATTAAAAGAAGCCGGGTTACCAGATGGGGTTTTCAATATTGTTCATGGCGATTCTGAAATTGTTGAAGCAATCTGCGATCATCATCACATAGAAGCAGTTTCATTTGTTGGTTCTACAAAAGTTGCGAAGATCGTTTACCAGAGAGCAACACATAATTATAAAAGATGTCTTGCGCTTGGCGGTGCAAAAAATCATTTAATGGTTCTGCCTGATGCAAAAGCAGATATGACCGCACAAAATGTAGCAGCGTCTATGAGCGGTTGTGCAGGACAGCGTTGCATGGCTGCCAGTGCTATGGTGGGTGTGGGAGATGTTGATCACATTATTGATAAGATTTGTGATGAAGCACGAAAAATTGTTCCAGGGAAAAATTTGGGTGCAGTTATTAATAAAGATTCACAAACGAGGATTGAGCGCTACATAACAGAAGCGGAACAACAAGGTGCAAAAATTTTGGTTGATGGTCGCAATGCAAAAGTGGATGGAAAAGAGAAAGGCACTTATGTTGGTCCCACAGTAATTGATTATGTAACGCCTGATATGGCTGTTGCAAAAGAAGAAATATTCGGACCAGTTATCAGCATCATGCGAACTGATACTGTTGATGAAGCGCTTGCAATAGAGAATGCAAGTCCTTATGGAAATGCTGCAAGTGTGTTTACGCAAAATGGTGGTCTTGCACGTTATATCATTGACCGTGCAAGTGCAGGCATGATAGGGGTAAACGTGGGTGTGCCTGTACCTCGTGAACCCTTTAGTTTTGGTGGATGGAATGAAAGCAAATTTGGTGTAGGAGATATTACAGGCAAAAGTTCTATTGAATTTTGGACGAAGTTGAAGAAGAGTACAACAAAGTGGAATCCTGAAGCAGGGGTTAACTGGATGAGCTAAATGGAAATCACAATTTGTGATAACCAATATTTGAAAAGAGTACAATGTTTTTTACAACATAGCCACATAGCCACAATAGAAATTCTATGTTTCTATGTGCCTAGTGCTAAAACAATTTTTTTATGATTGAAACACTAACTAAAACAGAAACAGAAGAAATCATCCAGGATAATCTTGATTACACTTTATTTTCCTGGAGTAAACAAAAAGGCATTAGCCCTATCGCAGTTGAACATGCAAAAGGTGTTTACTTATATGATTACGATGGGAAACGTTACATAGATTTTTCTTCGGGATTAATGAATGTAAACATTGGTCATGGTCATCAGCGAATAACGGATGCTGTTGTAAAACAAATGCAGCAGGTGAGTTATGTAACTCCAAGTTGCGTAACAAAAGTCCGGGGTGAATTAGGAAAGAAACTTGCTGAGATCTGCCCTGGCGATTTAAACAAAGCATTCTTCACTTTATGCGGTGCCACTTCAATTGAAAATGCAATTAAACTTGCAAGACTTCATACAGGAAGGCATAAAATAATTACACGCTACCAATCATATCATGGTTCGTCTATTGGAGCAATGACTGCAAGCGGTGATCCTCGCAAACTTCCGGTAGATGCACAGCAGGCTCCGAACTTTGTTCATATCGATATTCCTTATGCATATCGCTGGGAACATGGCGAGGAGAGTTTGTTGAAAGATGCTGTTTCACAATTAGAAAGAGTGATTGCTTATGAAGGTCCGAATAACATTGCTGCCATTTTATTGGAAGGAGAATCAGGTTCATCGGGTTGCCTAAAATATCCGGTTGGTTATTTAAAAAAACTAAGAGAGATATGCAACCGGCATGGCATCTTATTAATTATGGATGAAGTGATGAGTGGTTTTGGCAGAACGGGCAAATGGTTCGGTTTCCAAAATCATGACATCATTCCTGATATGATCGCGATGGCTAAAGGTTTAACCTGTGGCTATCTTCCGTTTGGTTGTTTGATGGTGAGTGATAAGATTGCTTCCCGCTTTGATGATCAAATGCTTGCGCTTGGTTTAACTTACTCTGCTCACCCTGTAAGTTGCGCTGCTGCTTTGGAAACATTGCAGATATATGAAGATGAAAACCTGATTGAAAATGCTGTTGAAATGGGGCAGTATATAAATGAGCAGATTGAATTAATGAAAAAGAAACATCCATCGATCGGCGACTGGAGAAATACAGGTTTATTAGGATGTATTGAAATCGTAAAGAACAGGAAGACTAAAGAGCCAATGGCGCCTTTTAATGCTTCTCCAGCAGATATGGTGGTGATGAATAAAGTAGCCGCTAAAATTAAAGAGCTCGGCATGTACACTTTTGTAAGATGGGGTTATATTTTTATAGCACCCCCGTTATGCATTACAAAAGAACAAGTG
Source organism: Chitinophagaceae bacterium (assembly GCA_028288595.1). GTDB lineage: Bacteria > Bacteroidota > Bacteroidia > Chitinophagales > Chitinophagaceae > JAQBNK01. Next base: position 27,412 of record JAQBNK010000121.1, on the reverse strand, counting down.
GACGAAGGATTGGCAATTATTAGCGAAGCGATTAAGATTGCAGATGAGAATGTCATTACTGATTAAATTATGAGTTATAAATTATGAATGAGTTCACTCATTCATAATTCATAATTTTCAATTCATAATTAATACAATGCAGGAAACTATTCAAACCTCCTCTCTCTACAGCGAAGACCTTGCTCCTGTACCGCCGGATAAGCGTACATGGGGCACATGGAACTATGCAGCATTATGGATAAGCATGAGCTTGTGCATACCAACGTATATGCTTGCAAGTTCTTTAATTGGTGGAGGAATGAATTGGTGGCAGGCTGTTCTTACAATTTTTTTGGGCAATACTGTTGTTTTAATTCCGATGATATTGAACGGTCATGCCGGAGCGAAATATGGGATTCCATTTCCTGTTTTTGCAAGAGCAAGCTTCGGAACAAAAGGCGCTAACATCCCCGCCATGCTTCGTGCAATTGTTGCTTGTGGGTGGTTTGGCATTCAAACGTGGATCGGTGGATTTGCATTATATCAAATGCTGAGATTGTGGATGCCATCATTAGAAACTTTGCCGCAAATATTTCCTTCTTCATTTGGCTTAGCAACTGGTCCCGCGATTTGTTTTTTTGCGTTCTGGTTATTGAATATGCTGGTAGTTTTTTTAGGAGTTGAAAGCATTAGGAAATTATTGGTTTTTAAAGCGTTTTTTTTACCTGTCGCCGCACTCGCTTTATTATTCTGGGCTATCAATGCGAGTCATGGGTTAGGCCCCATTTTAAAAGAGCCCTCAAAGTTTTCTACGAATGCAGATTTCTGGAATTTCTTTTTCCCCGCACTAACAGGAATGGTTGGTTTTTGGGCAACACTGTCTTTAAATATCCCGGATTTTACACGGTATGCTAAAAGTCAGAAAGCGCAGATAAACGGACAAATTATTGGTCTTCCGCCTTCTATGACTTTATTTGCTTTTATTGGTGTTGTAGTTACTTCTGCAACCATGATTATTTACAGACAAACAATATGGGATCCTGTTGTACTGGCCGGTAAATTCAACAGTAAATTATTAGTAAGCATTGCCATGATTGCTGTTGCGCTTTCTACACTGGCAACTAACATCGCTGCAAATATCGTGAGCCCTGCAAATGATTTTGCTAATATCTCACCTAAGAAAATAAATTTTAAAACAGGCGGTCTAATCACTGGAATTATTGGCATCTGCATTTTCCCGTGGAAATTAATAGCAGATCCGGGTGGATACATTTTCACATGGCTGGTTGGTTATTCAAGTTTGCTCGGGCCCGTGGGCGGTATTATGATTGCAGATTATTATTTCATCCGTAAACAACACCTTGTTGCGAAAGATTTATATCTCCACAAGGGTCAATATAGTTTTACTAACGGTTTTAATTATAAAGCGATCATTGCATTATTACTGGGCATTCTTCCAAACATTCCAGGCTTTCTTGTTACGATTAAAGTGCTTGATATTAATTCAATACCTGCATGGATTACACACTTATATAATTATGCATGGTTTGTAGGTTTTTTTGTATCAGGAATCTTATACCTCGTTTTGATGCCGTCTTATAAAACACAAATTGTTGAAGAAGAAATAAACGAAACTGCTTATGTCGCTGTTGATTAAAAACGGAAGGATAATTACCGCTTCTGATGATTATATCGCTGATATATTTATTGAAGGAGAAATTGTAAAAGCTATTGGTAAAGATCTATCTGTAAAAGCTGATAAAGAAATTGATGCTTCCGGTAAACTTGTTTTTCCAGGTGGGATTGATCCGCACGTTCATCTCGATATGCCTTTCATGGGTACATTCTCCAGCGATAGTTATGAAACCGGGACGAGAGCGGCTTTGTTTGGTGGAACAACAATGGTGATCGATTTTATTTTGCAAACGCAAGGCAAATCTTTGCAGTCAGCCTTAGCAGAATGGCGATCACGATCTGATAATAATTGTGTTGGCGATTATAGTTTTCATATGGCGGTGACTGACTTTAATGATGAGACAAAAAAAGAAGTAAGAACAATGATTGAAGAGGAGGGCATTACCTCCTTCAAAACTTTCATGGCATATAAGGGTGCTTTAATGATTGATGACCGCCAGATGATCGGGTTAATGGAAGAAGTAAAAAAATGTGGTGGTTTAATTAATGTGCATGCAACCAATGGTGACATGATAGATTATCTAATTGCAAAACACAGAGCTGAAGGAAAACTATCGCCGCTATATCATTATTTATCTCAGCCTGAAGTAACAGAAGCTGAAGCATCCGAACGTTTTGTTGATATGGCGAATTATACAGGCTGCCCGGGTTATATCGTTCACCTAACATGCGAAGGTGCTTTAAACGCAGTGCGTAATGCGACAAGAAGAAATCAAAAAATATTTGTTGAGACCTGCATTCAATATTTAATTCTCGACGCTTCATTGTATGAAAAAAATTTTGAAGGTGCTAAATGGGTAATGAGTCCGCCGCTGAGAGAAAAGAAAGATCAGCAGACTTTATGGGCAGGTATAAATCAAGGGTTAGTAAATGTAGTTGCAACAGATCATTGTCCGTTCATGTGGGAGCAAAAGAAAATGGGGGAGAAAGATTTTTCGAAAATTCCTAATGGTCATCCCGCAATTGAAAATAGAATGGAGTTGTTATTTAGTGAAGGCGTTGCGAAAGGAAAGATCACATTAAACAAATATGTGGAAGTAGCTTGTACAAATCCTGCTAAAATTTTCGGAATGTTTCCAAAGAAGGGAACTATTGCGGTGGGAAGTGATGCAGATGTTGTAATTTTTGATCCGCAGGAAAAACATACGCTGTCTGCGAAGACGCATCATATGAATGTAGATTATTCAGGATATGAAGGATGGGAAGTGACAGGTAAAGTGAAAACGGTTTTGTTGAGAGGACAAGTTGTGATTGATGATAATAAGTGCTTAGTCGAAAAAGGATACGGAAAGTTCGTTAAAAGAAATAAAGTAAAACAAATAGTATAGCTACAAAGACACAAAGCCACGAAGAGACACCAAGGCTTCGTAATACTTTGTGCCTTCGTGTCTTTGCGGCAAAGAACATTTTAAATTAGAACAACATGTCGAGAATTGTAAAATCAGGTCTTATTCAAATGTCTCTTCCTAAAACAGAAGGAGAAGGAACTATCGAAGAAATTAAAGAAGCAATGGTGCAAAAGCACATTCCTTTAATTGAAGAAGCCGGAAGAAAAGGTGTGCAGATTCTTTGTATGCAGGAAATTTTCAACACACCCTATTTCTGTCCTGGTCAGGATAAAGCCTGGTATGAAAGCGCTGAAACTGTTCCAGGTCCTACGATAGAGCGCATGCAGGACTACGCGAAGAAATACCAAATGGTAATGATCGTTCCTGTTTATGAAAAAGAACAAGCCGGTGTTTTATATAATACTGCGGCAGTAATTGATGCAGATGGAACTTACCTGGGTAAGTATCGTAAAAATCATATTCCTCACACCAGCGGTTTCTGGGAAAAATTTTTCTTTAAACCCGGCAATCTTGGTTATCCAGTTTTTCAAACTAAGTATGCCAAGGTGGGCGTTTACATTTGTTATGATCGTCACTTCCCTGATGGTGCAAGATGTTTGGGACTGAACGGAGCTGAAATAGTTTATAATCCTTCTGCAACTGTTGCAGGATTGTCGCAATATTTATGGAAACTGGAACAACCGGCTCATGCTGCGGCTAATGGGTATTTCATGGGATGCATTAATCGTGTGGGAGAAGAAAAACCATGGAACCTCGGTAAATTTTATGGCAGTTCTTATTTCGTTGATCCACGCGGACAAATATTTTCCCAGGCCAGCGAAGACAAAGATGAATTACTAATTGCCGATTTTGATCTTGATATGATTGAAGAAGTAAGAAGCGTTTGGCAATTCTTCAGAGACAGGAGACCGGAGACTTATAATAAGCTGGTGGAACTATAATTTAATTATGAATTAGGAATTTAAAATTATGAATGGTTAGGCTATTCATAATTCATAATTCATAACTCTAAATTCTAAACATGATTGAAAGTAATCGCTTAACAGCAGAACAATACGAACAAAACTTCAGCGACATTCACCCGCCCTTCGAAAATAAAGAAGCGGCATTGGTTGAAGCGAATCGTTGTTTGTTCTGTTATGATGCGCCGTGTATTAAGCAATGCCCTACAAGTATAAATATCCCGAAGTTCATTAAGCAGATCACTACAGATAACATTAAAGGTTCTGCTCACACCATATTTGATTCAAATATTTTTGGCGGCGGTTGCTCTAAGGTTTGCCCCGTAGAGAAATTATGCGAAGGCTCATGTGTTTATAATCTTTTACATGAAGCGCCGATACCAATTGCAAAACTCCAGCGTTACTCTACAGAAAAAGCCATTAGAGATAAATGGAAATTGTTTGAAAGAAAACCTTCTAATGGACTAAAAGTTGCTGTTGTTGGCGCCGGACCTGCGGGATTAAGTTGCGCTCATGTTTTATCAAGACATGGCGTTGATGTAACAGTTTTTGAAAAAGAAAGTAAAGGCGGTGGTTTGATGACCTATGGAATTGCAGCTTATAAAGTAACGCCATCTTTCTGCCAGGATGAAGTTGATTTTATTTTATCACTCGGCGGGATTGAAATTAAATATGATCATGAATTAGGAAAAGATATTTCGATTGAAGAGTTACAGAAAAATTATGATGCTGTTTATTTAGGCATCGGCGTTGGTCTTGCCAATAAATTAAATATTCCCGGTGAGGAGTTACAAGGTGTTGAAGATGCGATTGGTTTTATTTATGACATAAGAACAAAAGGATATCCAAATATTTCTGTTGGCGATAGAGTGGCTGTTATTGGAATGGGAATGACTGCCATTGATGCGGCGACACAGGCGAAACGTTTAGGTGCTAAAGAAGTAACGATGGTTTATCGCAGAACGGAAGCGCAAAAAAATTGTACTCAACATGAATTGGATATAGCTCTTCTGGATGGTTGCAAAATGCAATGGCTCGCTGCACCAAGAGAAGTTATTGGTGAGAATGGGAGAGTAACCGCGTTGGTTTGTGATATAATGACACTAGGAGCTACAGATCACTCTGGTAAGCCAGCACCGGAGCCAACAGGACAAACAATCACTTTAGAAGTTGATATGGTGATAAAAGCAACAGGACAAAATCCTTTCACTGATCTCATCAATAAAAATGGAATAGAAAACAACAGAGGAAAAGTTGCAGTAAAAGATAATGCAGTCACAAATATCGATGGAGTTTTTGCTGGTGGTGATTGCGTGAACGGGGGAAAAGAAGTTGTTGATGCGGTACAAGCTGGTAAAGATGGTGCTGCCGCGATTCTAAATTTTCTTCAACCAAAAAATATTGCCAGTATTCACCAGCTCAATTCATATTCTACAGATGAACGGATTGCGACGCAACAGCCGATGCTATGAAAAACTATAGCCGGTATTATAAATTAATAACTTATTATTCATAAACGAAATGGCGGACATAAGTGCAAACTTTTTAGGAATAAAATCTCCCAACCCTTTCTGGCTTGCGAGTGCACCTCCTACAGATAAAAAAATAAATGTGCTTCGTGCATTTGAGGCAGGATGGGGCGGAGTTGTTTGGAAAACTTTAGGCAGCCAGGTGAAAAATGTTTCGTCACGATATTCTTCTGTGAATTTTAATAATACAAGAATGATGGGCTTCAATAATATTGAACTCATCAGTGATCGTCCGCTTCAAATTAATTTAGATGAGATAAGAGAATGCGTTCGGTTATTTCCTGACCGTGCAATGATCGTTTCCTTAATGGCAGATAATGATAAACAGAGCTGGCACGACATCATTGCAAAAGTTGAAGATACCGGCGCACATGGAATAGAATTAAATTTTGGTTGTCCTCATGGAATGACGGAACGGGGCATGGGCGCTGCCGTTGGACAAGATCCCGAGATCGCTAAAATGGTTGTTGAATGGGTGATGGAAAAAGCAACCATTCCTGTTATTACTAAACTAACTCCGAATGTTCACTCTGTTGTTCCAACTGGTAAAGCGGTGGTGGAAGCAGGAACAGATGCATTATCTCTTATCAATACAATTCAATCAGTAACAGGAATTGATCTCGATACGCTTGTGCCTAATCCATACGTCGCCGGTAAATCTGTTTTTGGTGGCTATTGCGGTCCGGCTGTAAAGCCAATCGCTTTAAAAATGCTGACGACGATTGCACAAAATCCAGTTACATCAAAAGTTCCGGTTTCAGGAATTGGCGGCATCAGTACCTGGAAAGATGCGGTTGAGTTTATGCTGCTCGGTTCTACAACTGTCCAGGTTTGCACAGCCGTTATGAAACATGGTTTTCGTATTGTGGAAGATATGTGCGAAGGACTGAATAACTGGATGGATGAAAAAGGCTTCGCCACCATTAATGATTTTATCGGGAAGAGTGTACAAAATATTACCCACTGGGAAGACCTGGATATCAATTATCATATCGTTGCCAATATTAACCAGGATAAATGTATCCACTGCGGGCTTTGTTATATCGCCTGCGAAGACACTTCGCATCAATCCATCAATCTTACTTACGGCAAACCTTACAACACTTACAGCATTAAAGAAGAAGAGTGCGTAGGTTGTAACCTCTGCAAACTCGTTTGCCCCGTTGAAGACTGCATCACCATGGTAGAACAGCGAAAAGGTAATGAATACCTTAACTGGAAAGAGTTTCAGCTTAGAGGGCTTCCGCTCAACGATCATTAAATTTTATATTCCTGCCGTTTGTATGCTAATTGTTAAGGCAAGTGGCGCACTAATTGTAATACAGCCCCTTACAGGAGCGTTATTACATGGATCGTGCTTGCAGGATCTCGTGCAGGCCTTGTAAAAAACTCATGAGACGAATTAAATAAATTTTACGAATGAAATCTAAATCTTTTTGGGAACGCATAGGCTTGCAGGAATGGTTTTTAACTAAAGAAGATCATGAACCAACAACGCAGATTCAGCCTCCAACACCTAATACCATATTTAAATATATCCTTGACAAGTTTAAAGAATCCATCCATCAATTGTCGTTCGGTACCCGGATAGTTTTTTATCATGAATATATTATCAGTTTTAGCATACAGGATTATAATGAACTGATGACGAATAAAAAAGGAATTTTCGGATTGATCGTACAGGAATCGGTTAAAAATTTTTATAATATTCTCAGTAATTACAGGACAAGCGGTAAAACGGTTGAAGCATCCAGCAATAAATGGGTTTTCCGTTTTGTGTCTCACCCGGATTATGGCCCCGGCGATAAAGGTTTTATCGGGAAATTGTTGCCCGGAACCAGCCAGGAAAAAGAAGATAATCTTCGTGTAACTTATATACCAAGGCAAACAGGTATTGCAAAAACCTTCGACATTAACGCAGATATATTAAAGGGTTTTACTTTTTACAGTGAAGGATATTATGAAGTGCCCTACGAAGAAAATTTAGTGTTCACGGAAAAAACTACAACTCCCGGGAATGCTGCGAGGATAGCCCGCCTTGAAACTATTTTAACGGAAAAAGAATTTGCGGGTCGTAAGATCGAATACATCATGAAAGAAAATGAAGTACTGGTATCTGGTAAAGAAGAAACCGGTACTGCACAGAATATTTTTAAGATTCCCTCGGATTGGGTGAATTCTCCGCATTTGTCTATAAAGTACAATGAAGCAAACAATAAATTTTATGTAGCATCATTTGGAGAGAAAACATTAGTGAACGAAAAAGAATTACCCCCAAGCAAAGTGTCGGAACCTAAATGGACAGAGCTGCCGATTAATTCTAAACTGATGCTGAACGGAATTGTAGGAATAAACATTTTTAAATCATAAAAGCTATGTCATTTATTTTATCACCTGCTGTTTTGGTGATCTGCCTCTTAATGCTGGCGGCTCATTTTAAGCAAATAAAAAACACGCATACGCCGAATGACTAAAAATTATTATGGCATCACAGACATGGGCAGGGTTCGAAAGAACAATGAAGATGCTTTTATCGCAGAGCCGGTTGCACATGACCGGTATATTTTAGCCGCAGTTATAGATGGTGTTGGCGGATATGAAGGTGGCGAAATTGCAGCAGGTATCGCACATGATACGTTGCTTGCTCACCTCAATAAATTGCAGGGTGATGGTGATGTAATGCTTATCCTGAAACGTGCCCTTGCCGCAGCCAACGAAAAAATCTACAGTGAGAAACAGCTGAGTGATGAAAATGGGCGAATGTCCTGTGTACTTACAGTAGCTATTATTGATATGCAGAACAACCAGTTCTATTATGTGCATGTTGGAGATACCCGCCTTTATCTGCTAAGAGATAAATCGTTGGTGAAAATAACGAAGGATCATTCATTCGTGGGCTTTTTAGAAGATAGTGACCGGCTAACTGAAGAGGCCGCCATGAAACATCCTAAAAGAAATGAGATAAATAAAGCGTTGGGTTTCGATGCCAGCCTCGCCATTCATTCTGACTATATAGAATCCGGGCAATCCCCTTTTTTACCTGGTGATATGCTTTTGTTATGCAGCGACGGGCTTACAGATATGGTGAATGCAAAAACGATCTCTTTTATTTTATCTACACATGATGAACTGGATGATAAAGCAAAGTCGCTGATAGAAGCAGCTAATGATGCAGGTGGAAAAGATAATGTAACTGCTGTACTGGTTTGGAATGATAAGCCATCTTCTGTTCATGAAACAGTAAGGCCCGCCATGGCAGTAGCAGACGACGATCCCGACAGGAAAAATGAGATTATGGGAAGCGGCGAGGAAGAGGAAATCGTTGTGCCCAGGCGCAGAAGGAAAGGTGGGACTGGTATTGTTGCTTTATCCATTTTATGTCTTTTACTTTTAGGTGCTCTCGCATGGATGGTTTTTAAACCAACCGATTCTAATGCTGTAACAACTTCAAATCACAAACAAACAGATACAACGAATGCTGTTTCAAAAAGACTCCAGGATACATTAAATGGTGCAACAGGAGATACTATGTTATTAAGCAGCTTTGGGCAGTCGGTAGTATTGAATGACACCTTATTAATTCAAAAAGATTCCATGTATATAAAAGGAAATGGAATGACTATCACCAGTGACTCTGCATATAAAGGTCCGGCATTTTTACTTGCTCAAAACTGTAAATACGTAGTGCTGGACAGCCTTGTGCTGGATAATTTTGCCGTAGGTATCATTGCTCAAAGCAGGGCTCTTAACCTCAAAAATATCCAATTTAAAAATTGCCTTGTGCCTTTGCAATACCAGTCCTTTCTTCCGGCAGGACAAATCGTAAACGGTAATATCGATTCCTTATTATTTCCTACAGATACGCTTTTAAAAAAATAAATAAATGCCTTCGAGAACCTGGTTAAAAGAAAGAAGACTTGAAAGATTCTTTTTACTCGCTTCGGCGCTCGTACTGGCGCTGCTTTTTTTCAAGTTATCTACCGTGCTGAAACGCGATTTCGTAAATGTTGACCAGCGTTTAGCTAATGGTACCATGATCAATTTGAATGATGAAAAACCCGCCGAGCAATTTAAAGTCTTACTGCAAAAGGGTTTATACTTCCAGGATCCAAAAGATATTAATCTTGCCAGCGCTGTTGTTGGTGAACACATCGGTAAAAGCGAATCTGAGATTGATAATTTCGGTGAGCTGAATAAAAAAATCTATAATATTAATGCTGACAGGGCTTTAACTGAAGGAGGAGAATCCTACAAGAAGCGGGTGCTGTTCTCACGTACTTTACTTGGATTTACCGGCGATGATTCTGTAAAGTATGAGCTGGAAAAAAAATCTCCTCCCCAACTTCCTTCTTCTAATAATATTGGCCTGGGAAATAACCAGATCTCGGGAACAATTAAAAATAAAGATGATCAGCCCGTTAATGGTGTGATGGTAAGATTGGAAATGCTTGCACCACAGGATAGCCTGGAACAAACGAGTACCGATGAAGATAAAAATTGGGTTACAAAAGATGAGAAGACAATAAAAAAAGTTTTTTTGACTGATTCCGCACACGGGCAAAGATTAATGACGCTTAGTGCCTATGCCCGTTCGGGCCCAGATGGAAAATTTTCTTTTACAGGATTGCCTGCAAACAAATCATTCGAAGTATTACCCTTGCAACCCGGCTACCAGTTTGGTCCTTCGCAAGGGATCGCAGTTTTGAAAAAGAATTTAAATTTTGATTTTTACCAGTCAGAGCATACGATCAAATTATTATCCGGGCGGGATTTTAATAATCTAAAAAAAGACAAGGCATTAATAGTTCGTACACCTGATGAAGCCATGCATTGGTTCTGGATCATTGTAGGATGTTTTTTCGGGGCGTTCTTAATAACACATCTTTTATTAACAGTAAAATTTCCGACAGCAGATCCTTTAATACTTCCCATTGTAATGTTGCTAACAGGTTTTTCTTTAATTACTCTGTTCAGTCTGCAGGATCCAATCAGGGACCGCTTTCTTGCCAAAAGCACACTTACATATTTCGGTGGTGGCATGTTAGGATTGTGTGTTCTCATGTTTATTAATGTAAGGCGGTTCACAACTGATTCACCATTCTTCAGGATGTTCATTTTTCAACGAGCAAGAAAAGCAGCCAATGGCTGGCCGTGGGCGCTTATTGCTATTGGTTTACTTGCCCTAACGATCATGTTTGGAACCGGCCCGGAAGGAAGTGGTGTTAAGGTGAACCTGTTTGGTTTTCAACCCAGCGAGATCGTTAAATTTTTACTTGTTCTTTTTTTAGCGGGCTTCTTTTCCATTAATGAAAAATTCATTGCGATGTATTCTTCATGGAAGAGAAGGTCATCTTTTTTTGGATTGGCACTGGCTGCCATTTTAATAACGATCTTTTTGTTTTTGATCCTGGGTGACCTGGGGCCTGCAATGGTTGTGTGTTTTACGTTCATTATGTTATTTTCATTTTCACGGGGAGATTTTGGAACGATGGTCACTATTGTGATCGTATATATTCTCTCTATTGCATTAATAAAAAATGTTTTGCTAGCTACAGGCATTACCGTCGTGATCCTGTTACTCTTAATGGCAAGAAAAAAGCAACTGAGTGAATCTTCAGTGATGATCCTTGTTATCATGGCAAGTTTTCTCTTGCTAGACCAGGTGCCTTACTTAGACCAGTTATTACCAGGCCCGGTTCATCGCCTGATAGATCGTAAAGCTATATGGCAGGATAAATGGGACAATGAAGTTTATGGCGGAGATCAGGTAGCGAATGGTATATGGGCAATGTCGAGTGGTGGTGTTACTGGCCAGGGTGCGGGAGAAGGTTTTGCTAAAACAATTCCGGAGGCACATACAGATATGATCCTTCCATCATTTGGTGAAGAATTTGGCTGGGCAGGAATTGTAAGCGTGTTTTTACTCTTCTTACTTTACCTGCACCGTGGAATAATCATAGGCCGGCAAACCGGCACGCCATTTTTATTTTATTTATGTTCAGGAATTGGTATCGCCACTTTCATGCAATTTTTATTGATCGCAGGAGGGTCAACTGGCGTACTGCCATTATCGGGTGTTTCACTTCCGTTCATGAGTTATGGAGGTTCATCTTTGTTATGTAATCTTTTAGCAGCCGGTTTCCTCTTATCATCATCAAAAGTGAAAGGTACTTCTGCACAAATGAAATTTATTTCAACACAACAGGATAAAAATTTGGTGCCCGCATTGGCAGCAGCATGTGTTGGAATTTTATTGCTTACTGTAAATATCTCCCGTTATTTATTCAACAATAAAAAATGGGTGGTTCAACCCGCACTTGTGGCGGACAGGAACGGTTCAAGAATGTTCAGTTACAATCCGCGTATCAATATCTTAATGGACAAGTTGCAGGCAGGAACATTGTATGACCGGAAAGGAAGAATACTGGCAGCAAGCAATCTTCCATCGGTGATTAAACAAATGGATTCATTAACTACCGCAGGGATCGACAGAACAAGCATTGAAGCGCTTGCGTATAAAAGACTTGACCGGTACTATCCCTTTGGTGAACATATGTTTTTCTGGACGGGCGATGCAAACACGGGCGTATTTAACGGTTCTGTAAATGGATTTTTTGCTGAGTATGAATATGCACCGGAATTGCGTGGCTTCCCTGCACCTGCCAGTAAATACCAGGTAGCTGCAACACGCTTCAGGGCAGATCGTTTCTTGCCACAGGGCTCAACAGAAATGACTGTATCGAAACGGGATTATAGTGCACTCGCTCCGTTATTACTCGCCGGTATTAACAGCGCCGAAGTAGAACAGTTTAAAAAGCGAAACCGGGATGTGCAAATGACTGTTGATGCTGCTTTGCAGACTGCAATACAAAAATCAATTTCAACAGATGACAGCCTGAAAAATAATCGGATATCAATCGTTATACGAGAGGATAATACAGGCGATGTTTTAGCATCCGCCATGTATCCTCTGCCTCCTGTAAATGACTGGGAGAAATTAACGCTTACAGAAAGAGATCAAATGAAACTTCCGTATTTTTTAACTACCAGCGATCTCGGTTTTACAAGAGCAACGCAGCCTGGTTCAACAGCGAAACTTGTTGTCGCGCTTTCGGCGTTTAATAAATTAGGAATGAAAGCTGCTGCTCTCAAAATTCCTGTTGCTCCCGGAGATCTCATCAGGATAAATAGTGCAGAACCCGATGAGGCCGGATTAATTACCATTGAAAGAGGTATTGTAAAATCAAACAACCCCTTCTTTATTAAACTCGCTAATGGCGAACAACTGCAGGAATACATGGGTACTTTATACATGCAGACAGGAATGTTTTTACACGGGGTGGGCGGCTATTATTATAATTACGAAGCCAATGCAGGACAGCAAAGCAAATGGATGCAATTGTGGCGTAGCACGGAGTTTAAAAGTTTAAAGAGATATGATCCTAATAATATTAGAAAGACGAGGAACATCGGTATCTCTGCTATGGCCTGGGGACAGGGTGAACTGATTGCTACACCTGCTTCTGTTGCACGTGTTGCTTCTGGAATTGCTAATAATGGCTGGTTGATACCAAACAAATATGTGATAAAAATCAATGATTCGGTCGTTACAAAAAAAGACAGCATTCAATTGGCAAAATCGCCGGCTTATGCGCAAACCATGACGAAATATATGATCGAACAAAGTGAAAGAAAATCTCCTATACTTAAAATAAGCGTGGCCGGAAAAACAGGAACGCCGGAACGTGTATTTAAAGGCGAAATCATTAATGACGGATGGTATGTATTTTTTGCCCCAAAAGTTAATGGTCCGGGAAATATGGTAGTTTGTATACGAGTAGAAAATTGTAAAGGATCCAGTGTGGCTGTAGGAGTTGCAGGTAAACATGTTATCCCGCAATTATTACAGAGAGGTTACATTAAAAGTATACAACCAGCGCAGCCGGCGGGGCAGCCGGGACAACCTGTAAATGGTCAGCCGGGTCAACCACAGACAACACAACCGGTAACCCCGGCAGCAGGTGCTCAGCATGATTCGGCACCTGCGCAAGGGGTTACAAGGAGGGATACCACCAGGCGATAAATGGTAATGAAGAGAATTGAAATCTGGACTATTTCTTGAAGAATAATAAGTGCGGGTAACCCACAGTTAAAAAAAATAATATGTTAGATTTTTTCAAACAGAATAAACAGTCCCGCCCAATGGATGTAAAAGAACTGCGTAACTGCATACTGCAGTTTATGAAAGAGCAATTACAAAAATTAGATGGCGGCGAAGGGGAGAACATTAAATGCATTCATTTATTTATTACCGCTCCTGAAACAGAAAGACATTTGTACGAGTCCGCTTTATATATGCACAACCCAGAGAGGTTTAAAAAAGATGAGGTGCAAAAAATAATTGATGATTATGCAATAACACTTTCTCCGAAATGGGAGATGGAAATAAAATTCATTGATACTCTTCCACCGGGTGCAACAAAGTCGGATGAAGCAGATGCGGGCCTGATATTTTCTTCTAACAGGCAGGTTACTGTAAACACGGCTATTAAAGCTGCACTAAGAGTAGTGTTTGGGACTGCGGAAGAAAATTATTATGCATTCACCCCCGAAACCAACAGGATCAATATCGGGCGTGAGCGTGAAGCGCAAACTGCAGATGGATTTTTTAGATTGAATAACATAGCCTTTCCCGGAACTGCCCACGAAAAAAATAAATACATCAGCCGCGAACATGCACACATTGAATGGGACAAAGAACGAAGTGCATTTTTTTTGTTTGCGGATGAAGGGGGCGTTCCGCCAAGAAATAAAATAAAAGTGCAGCAGCCGGGGGGAAGAGTGATCAAATTACAGACAACTCAAATAGGTCATTTGTTGCAAAGTGGCGACCAGATCGTTTTAGGAGAATCGGCTTTACTGGAATTTATTTACCCGGCTGAATAAAATTAACTGGTCATGAGCAAGGTGTTTAGGATAACCGAGGGCCTGGAGAATATGGGCGCTTTAAAAACCGGCGGCCAGGGCTCTGTATATAAAGCAAGAAGAACGGGAGAAATAGTTACTGCCGTAAAATTATTGCCCACACCGGTAAGCAGTGAAAGCTCATCAGACAAAAATTATATCGATTTTAAAAATGAAGTTGATAAACTAAAAAAAGTAAACGAGGATCCTAATCCTAATGTTGTTACAATTTTAAGCTCCGGCATTACTGAAAGTGGCTGTTTCCCTTTTATTGAAATGCAATTTATTGAGGGGCCAGATCTCGAAGAATTGCTGAAGCCGCCTTACGATCCTGTCTTCACGGTTAAAGAAGCCATTAAACTTGCGGAACATTTATCAAATGCATTGGCGCACTGCCATAACCTTGATGTTAAACATGGTGATATAAAAAGCAATAATGTAAAACTGAATATACACACCGGAAATTATGTACTGCTTGATTTTGGTTTATCACTGATGTCTGATGAAGAGCGCCGCACCAGTTTAAGGCATGCGGGTGCAATTGAATTTATGGCGCCTGAACAGAATGAAGGTCAAATGCTTTTCGAAACCGATGTATATAGTTTCGGAGTTGTTTTGTTTGAAGCACTGGCAGGTATCGTTCCTTTTCCTTTAAAAGATAAAGGACAAACTGCAAGGAATACGATCATGATGGCTCACCTGGAAACACCTCCACCTGAACTTATACCGCTACGACAATTACACATGCCAGCTGGATGGTCCCAGGAAATGAAATTAAGAGAGATGAATATTCCTGAATGGCTCGTCTCGCTGATCTACAAATGCCTGGAAAAAAAACCGGAAAACCGTTTCGCTAACGGCATGGAATTGTATGAATTTATTTTAGTGAACAGCGCTTTGCCGGTGAGCGGGAATGATGATAACCTGGAGGCTATCGTTAGACTACAGCAGGAAAATGAACAACTGGCAAAAGAAAATGAAGAGCTGCGCAGGTTACTGGTCACAAATGGTGAAGGTGCGGTGCCTGTGGCTCCTGGTTCTAACTATACTTCTGCAGCTACAAAATATGAAACCCTTCCTCACACATCTTTGGATGTAAGTGATTCGGCGCTTACAAGTTATAGCCGTACAGGACAATCAAAAAAAACAACCGACCGCAAAAAAATATTTGCCTCCATAATTGCAGGCCTTCTTGTCTTGATTCTGGTATATGCACTGGTAACAAAAAAAACTGCACGCTCCTCAGATAGAAGCAATGCGACAACAACTCAGCCAGGTAAAGTACAGAATGTGATCGGTCATTATAAAGTAGTTTCATCAAGAGCATATCTCTATGGATCACCGGATGAAGACTCGAAAAAAAGTGATTACATTATTCCTTCAAATGATGTGATCACCGCATACGAAGATAAAAATGGATTTATCTATACCGAGTTCACTAATTATAAAGGAGAAAGTTTAAAAGGCTGGCTGAATAAAAAAAATCTAACCACCCTGGAAGATTGGTCTCAGCGCAGCAAACGGGAAAAAGCAGAAGTTCAACTTACTGCCGAAGACATTGCCATGCAGCTTCGTGATGCGAGAAAATTTTTAGAAAAAGGACAAACAAAAGCCGCTTTATACATATACAGTTACCTGGCAGGGCAAAGCGTACCCGAAGCGATGTATTATTATGGCAACCTTGCTTTACAGAATAAAAACGAGGACATTGATTGCGGACGGGGACTTGAGTTTGTAAAAGATGCGAGTGACAAAGGTTATACTTCCGCAAAACGTACACTTGGTTTTTTATATCTCTTTGCAGACAATCCCGGAATGTTATCGGCCAATGGTTATGGCCAATGTGAGTTTAATAAAAATACCAGGAGAGGCAGAGACCTTCTTGATGAAGCCATAAAAGAAGGTGACACCACCGCTAGCCACTTACTGGAACAGTACCAGGCCGGTAATCCCGAACAAAGCAGCGACCACTAATTAATCTTCGAACTAATCCATCTTCAGAATTCTTCCAGATTTTTCTAGGATATTTGTTTTCAATAAACTACCTGCATGAAGATCCTTATTGTGGAAGATGAAAAGGAATTGGCTAACAGCATTTGCACTTACCTGGGCAATGAACAGTTTATGTGCGACGTAGCTTACGACTTTCATTCAGCAATGGATAAGGCACTTGTCTTTGAATATGCATGTATCATTCTTGATATTGGCCTTCCCGGTGGAAGCGGGTTAACCATTTTAGAAGAATTAAAAAGAAATGATAAGGCAGATGGTCTCTTAATTATTTCCGCTAAAAATTCATTAGACGATAAAGTTCAAGCTTTGCGTGCAGGAGCAGATGACTACCTGACCAAACCATTTCACTTGTCCGAACTGGGAGCAAGAGTAGCAGCCATCATCCGCAGAAAATCCTTTGATGGAAAAAATGTTCTTTCTTTTGATGACCTTGAAATGGATCTGAACGAACGAATGCTCCAGGTTAAAAATATTCCCGTAGAGCTTACAAGAAAAGAGTTTGATCTCCTGCTATATTTTATCAGCAATAAAAACAAAGTTATCACTAAGACAGCTATCGCAGAACATTTGTGGGACGATCACCTCGGCGTTTCCAGTAATTATGATTTTTTATATACACACATTAAAAACCTGCGAAAGAAATTAATGCAGGCAGGCACACCTGACTATATTCAATCGGTTTACGGTATGGGGTATAAATTTTCATTGACCAGGTAACCATGAAGCTCTTTTCAAAATATAACAGAATTAATCTTCTTTTTACCTTGCTGGTATTTTTGATTGCAGGAATCTCTTATTATTTCATTCTTCGTTATGTACTCGTTAACCAGATAGATGATGATCTCAAAATAGAACAAAGAGAGATACAGGCTCATGTTCTTAAATATAACCGTTTACCAGACGAATTACAGGTAAAGGACCAGGTGATCCGGTTTCAAATCACTACCGATAGTATACCGGAAAAGTTTGGCCATATTGATATGACGGAAGAACATGGTACGGAAGAATTTCGCAGCCTGGAATTTTTTATACCTGTTCAGTCGCAGATGTATAAGGTCACTGTTTTAAAATCTATGGAGGCAACTGAAGACCTGATACAGGCAATTATTGCAATTACCCTTGTTACGCTTTTATTACTTTTAGTTTTGTTCCTGCTTATAAACCGGATGATATTACGGAAACTATGGAAGCCTTTTTATAAAAGCCTGGATGTTATGCGTTCTTTCCAGTTAGGAGGCAAGCATTCTCTCAATTTTCCTGCAACTAATATTGAGGAATTCAATATCATGAACGATACGCTTAAACAAGCTTTTCAAAAAGCAGAACAGGATTATATTACATTGAAAGAGTTTACAGAAAATGCTTCACATGAATTGCAAACGCCGTTAGCGATTATTCGTTCAAAACTCGATTTGCTGATACAGGATCAGCAACTTTCAGCAGCGCAAAGCCTGGCTGTTCTCGCGGCATATGATAGTGTACAAAAACTGGCGCACCTTAATACTTCACTTTTACTCCTGGCTAAAATTGATAACAGGCAATTTTCTGAAATTTCTGCGATTGATTTAAAGGCCGTAGTACAAAATAAACTGCTTCAACTTGAAGAATTATTTTCGAGCAAGTCATTACAAATAGTTACGGATTTAAAACCAGCTACTATTTTAATGAATGAGACTTTATGTGAATTGGTTCTAAATAATTTAATCAGCAATGCTATACATCATAACGTGGAAGGCGGAACTGTAATTGTTAACCTGCAATCTCATAAACTTATTATCGCCAATACAGCAACTGAAGCAGCGTTGGATAACGAAAAAATGTTCGATCGTTTTTCAAATAAAACTCCTAAAGCAGATCATACAGGGCTCGGACTTTCTATTATCAAACAGGTCTGCGATGTTTCCCACATTTCCTGCACTTATAAATACCTGGATAGTAAACACCATTTTATTATTGAATGGGTTGATTAAGCAACAACAACAGTTGTGTGTTTTCTTCTTTTAAAGATCAGCCTGATCAGTGATGGCAATACGATCAGTAATAAAGGCAATGCTGAAATAAATCCACCAATCACTGCTATCGCCAGTGGCTGATGCAACTGCGCTCCCGTACCAATGCCTAATGCCAGTGGCATTAATGCGATGATAGCTCCGAGCGCTGTCATTAGTTTAGGTCTTAATCTTGTTGAGATCGAATAGATAATAGCATCATCAACACTTAACACATGTAATGATTCTTTGAATTGCCAATACGTAAATATGGCGTTCTCCCCGATAATTCCTACAATCATAATCAGGCCCGTGTAGCTTCCTACGTTTAACGGCGTATTGGTAATATATAATCCTATATAACTCCCTGCGATTCCGAGCACTGCTATGAGGATGATCGAGAAGGCAATAAGAATGTCTTTAAATAAAAACAGCATCACACCAAATACTAAAAGACTGGATGTTATGAGAATGATCAGTAATTCTCTAAATGATTGCTGCTGATCCGCATAAGCGCCACCATATTCAACATGATAGCCTTGCGGAAATACAACGTTTGCGGAAATTTTTTGCTGAATCTCTTTTATCGTACTGCCGAGATCACGGTTCTCGAGCCGTGCAGTTACAACACCCATAGACTGAAGGTTCTCTCTTTCTATTTCAGCATCTCCTTCATTTATTTTAATGTTGGCCAGGTCTGTAATGGGCATTAACCTGCCAGAAGGTGTGAATATCTGTAAGTGCCGGATATTGTCAAGACCTTTTGCAGTCCCCTGGTTTGCAGAAGATGATCTTATTCTTACTGCTGATAATTGTTCTCTTTCTAAAATATTTCCTGCAGGAATTCCATCAAGGGCGAGCTGCACCTGCGATTGAAACGCGGCAGGTGTAAGCCCGAATAGTGCGAGCCTGCCATTATCCGGAACGATACTGATAGACGGCCCCGCAATCACTATCCCGTTAAATACATCCGCAGCTCCTTCCGTTTTTTCAACGATTTCTGTAACATTTTTAGAAAGTTCACGCAGCCTCGTTACATCATCCCCAAATATTTTTATTTCAATTGGTTGAACAGATGTCATCAGATCGCCAAGCATATCACCGATCACTTGTCCAAAATCCACTCTTAATGCAGGTTGTGTTGATTCGATTTTTTGCCTGATCTCTGAAATAACTTCTTCTGTTGAACGGTCTCGTTTCTTTTTTAACTGTATCAGGTAATCACCCCTGCTTGGCTCGGTAATAAAAAAGCCCATTTGTGTTCCTGTTCTTCTTGAGTAAGCCGAAATTTCAGGAATGGTATGCAGTATCTTATCTATTTCATTCAGGAGGCGGTTAGTTTCTTCGAGCGAAGTTCCGGGAGGCGAATCATAATCAAGCACAATACTTCCTTCGTCCATTTCAGGAAGAAAACCGGTTTGCAATCGTGGAAGTATCAGGTAAATGAGTAAACCAAAGAGCGCCATTATAATAATGCTGATATAGGGTCTGAATATGAAAAACGATACCCACTTTTGCCTTTTTACTTCAACAACTTTTACTTTCTTTTTGGTAACGATAACCGTGTTTGGTTTCCGGGTAAGCAGCAGGTAAATAACAGGGAGAAATATCCAGGTAACGAAGAATGAACACACCAGGGTTATGATCATGGTATTGGTCATCACTTTAAAATAAGCGCCTGCTACACCACTCATCAATTCAAAAGGGATAAAAATTACAATCGTGCTGATGGATGAACCGATCATTGCGGGTAACAGGTATTCAATGGCTTTGCGAACTACTACACTGCTTGATTCATCAGGGTGCTCTTCATGTGTTCTGTGAATTTGTTCTACAACAACAATCGCGTCATCAATTATCAATCCTATGGCAGCGGCGATCGCACCAAGTGTCATGATGTTTAACGTATAACCCATCGCATACATGGCGATCAGCGTAAGACTTATCGTAACAGGGATGGTAATCAGAATTGTACTGCTGGCCTTTATTGAGCGGAGAAAGATAATAGCCACTATGATAGCCAGGATAAGCCCTATCCATAAACTATCCGTTACACTTCTCACTGCATCATTTACAAAATCTGCCTGTATATAATAAGGTTTAATCGTAACTCCGGAAGGAAGCGCCTTCTGCAGTTCTGCAACTTTACTTTCTACTTGCCGTGAAAGATCAACAAGATTTGAATTGGGTTGTTTGATGATTGCTATTAATAAACCCTCCCTGCCATTGGCGTTGATCTTAGTATATTCCACCGCTTCATTTATCTTAACATCTGCAATATCTTTTAATTGAATTGTTCGTTTGGTATTGCCGGCAATTACAAGGTTTTTTAATTCATCAACAGAATGAACAGTCGCATCTGTGATGGTAAGATATAATAAACGGTAATCTGATAAATATCCATTTGACTGAATAAAATTGGTAGCGCTCAAGGCAGTTGTAAGCATGTCTGGCGTGATAGACAAGGTGCTCATTTTTTGTGTATTGAGCGTAAGCCAGTATTCTTTTTGTTTACCGCCGATGATCCTTACTTCTGCAACACCCTGCACCTGCGATAGAAAAGGTTTAATAGTGAACATCGCCAGTTGCTTCATATCGATCGGCGTTCTTCCTGTGTTATTCGTTTCAAGTGTATAGCCAATAACCGGAAGAATAGATGGGTTCATTTTTTCAACGGTAACCTGTACTCCCGGTGGAAGATCATTTCTTATTTGTGTGATCCTGGATTCTATACGCTGTTGTGCAAGATCGACATTCGCATCCCAGTTCATATAAGCTGAGAGTTCGCAACTACCCCTGCTGGTCGTGCTGCGGATATCCATGAGATCAGGAATTTGTTTGATCGCATCTTCAAGCGGTTTGGTAACGGTCACCATCATTTTATCTACCGGCTGTAACCCAGCATCGGCAATCACTTTTATTTTGGGAAAAGTGATCTCGGGAAATAAAGAAGTTTGCAGTTTGCTGTAAGTAAATAGTCCACCCATTATTATCATCGCGATAAAAACAGTAAGCGGGCTTTTATATGAAATAAAAAAATTTTTCATCGTTTACTGTTTCACGATTTTCACTTTAGCAGTATCCGGTAATCCGTAGTTGCCGGAAATTAATATTCTGTCTGAAGGCATAAATATGGGCCGGATAATCTCTACATGAGTTGAATCTTCCATGCCTTTAATAATGGGCGTTTTTACTGCCGTAACGGAATCAATCATTTTCATCACCCAAAAATTTGTTTGTGCCTCATCTGTTAGCACAGCTTCTTTGGGAACGGCTGGCACATTCTCTCTCATGTTTTTAATGATGCGAACTCTTGCAACAAGGTTTTGAGGAACAGTTGAATTTACCTTAATAAGAACGGCCAGTGTTTGAGAAGCAGAATCTACCTCCGGCATTATTTGCGCAACGTAACCGTGCAAATGTGTTTTATCCGGCAGCTCAAGATCAAGTTGTCTTTTTGCATTTAGATATTGTCTTAACTCGAAAGGAAGATTCAGTAAGAATCCAAAACTGTTGGAATTACTTACCACTGCAAGCTGTTCGCCATCCTGCACATAATCTCCTGCCTGGTGATTAAGCTGGTTAATATATCCCGCTTCACTTGTATAAATATTAATGATCCCGGAAAATTTAAAAGATTTGTCAAGAGAATTAATAAGATTGCCGAGTGCCTTTGCTTCTTTTGTTTTTAATATGAATGCCAGTTGCCCTTTCCCCACAAATTGTCCCGGTTTCAGATTTACAGTTTCAACATAACCATTGGCAGTCGACTTAATATAACTGCTTTGTAAAAAAGTGGAGGTCGCATTTAATTCGATATAATCGGTCAGCGTTTCATTACTTACTGTTGTCACTGTTACCGGCGTTTGCACAGAAGTAGTGGTTGCCTCTTCTTCTGTGGTTGTTTTTTTGCCGCATGAAGCAACCATCATCAACCCAAAGACTAATATTAAAAGTATGCGCATGATAATTTTTTTATTATCGGTTCCAATAATTTATTTGACTAACAAGTTTGAGCCGGCTGACGAAATTTTGATTCAGGAGGTTTCTTGCAGACAGGTAATTATTAATAGCGAGTACCTGGTCCGTTATTTTGATGTCGCCTGTTTCTAATAAGCGTTCATTCGCCTCTATCAGGGTATGCACAGCATTGATCTGTTGCTGTATTTTACTTTCAAATGCGTCCATTGCATTTAGCTGAAGTCTTAACATGTCTATTTGCTGACGATATTGATTGATAAAAAAATCGCGGTTTCCTGCCCTCGTATTTTCTTTTAAGGCCAGCTGATCATATTTAAATTGTTTCTGATGGCCATCATACAGAGGAATATTAAGACTGATGCCCATACTCATCCCGAAATTTTTATAAGGTTGGTCGGCTAAAGATGACATATACCCCGCATCCGCATAAGCCCCGATCTTTGGCTTATATTGAAAATCGATCAACGCTTTTTGATTAGCCAGTCGCAAACTATCAGTAACATATCGCTGGAAGAAAACCGATTCATAAAGACCGGTCCTTATTGAATCAGTGATGTCTGGTTTACTTACACGTTCAATCGTTGTATCATTAATACCAGCGAGATAATTTAGTGTGAGATAATCAGCATCATACTGAATTCGTGACTGCATCATCGTTAACTCCTCTTGCTGAAGCGTAACATAAAAAGCCAGGTAATCGGCCTGTTTATAAATGCTGGCCTGAGTGAGGCGTTTTAATATTACATCTTCTCTTTTCAAAAGATCCAGGACCTCGCGGTTAAAATCCATAGTTAACTGATCGCCATAAGCTGTGATGTACTGGTCAGTTATTGTTTTAACAAGATCCTGCTCACTTAACCGTATCGTATCCTGAAGACCACGGGCCTGTAAAGCCAAAGTGCTTACCTGCGCCGCAAGGTTATTTTTTGTAATAAAATTATGCGTAGCCTGCACTATTGCGGTGATGTTCCAGATATTCGATAATGCAGGATCGTACCCCCAGCCATTAGCAAATACGGGTGCATAAGTTGCCGAGCCAATAAAATTTACCTGTGTTTTTAAACTGGCCCGCAATATTTGACTATCCAGTCTTGCAGAAAGAATTTGGTTTCGGTAATCACGCAATAGCGGGCTGTTCGCTTTTGCGGCGTTAATATAATAGCTTAATGAATTTCGCTGGGCTGTTGCCGCGAATGTTATTAGCAGGCAAAAAATAAAAAGGATCTTTCTCATCAACTTAAGAAAAAAAATTAATTGCTACAGGAAGGTTAGCTTTCTTTCCCCCCGTTATACCGAATATAAACATCTTTGGCACTTACTCTCCATTGCTTAATTAAGGACGTTTAATTCTTGTACAGTCTTATCAGCAATTAAGCAGCCGGATTTTATCGAACGAACTTAAAAAGGAAATCTGGTTGCAATTTGAATTTTTAATTCAGAATGTCTCCAGAATTGGGGACTGTTTATGACTGGATTCCCTCGTGGTGATTTTATCTGTCGTGATTTATGCTAACATTACAAACTACGGTATGATAAGTGTAAAGGATATGTTCATCGCTTTTGTTTTCTTTGTATGGACCCCTTTCAACTCAAAATGAAGCACACCAATCTTAAATTAAAGTAGTAAGTATGAAATCAGCATTTGTATTAATGTTTTTATTTCTGTCAGGTACAGTAATGAGTCAGCAGACAGATACGCTGATAAAAAAATTGGATAGCCTCCAGGTAAAAAAAGATAGCGCCGGGGGACAAACCAATAATATTCAGAAAGAAGCTTATAACGAGCAAACCCAAATAACGCTGAAGTCCTATTTTATTTTATTGGGGAGTGATTTTAAGCAACAACTTACCGCTCCTTTCCATGGAACAAAAAAGCAGTGGACGAGAGCGGCTGAATTTGCCCTGGCAGAAGTGGCCCTTTCCTTTGCAGATAAACCCATTCAGAAAAATGCATTAAAACTAAGAAATGATAATACAGGTATCCGGAAAGTAAGCAGTTACGTAACCAATTTTGGAAGCAGTTATGAAGCCATTACGCTTGCGGCAATGGGAACTTTTGGATGGCTCTTCAAAAAAGAAAAAATGAAGACCACTACTTTACTGGCTTCGCAAGCTTATTTAACGGGTGGTGCAATGGAATATCTTTTAAAAGCACTTTCAGGGAGACAGCGGCCTAATTTTTATGAGATAGGTCATCCTGATCCGCGGCCAAGATTTCACGGCCCTTTTAACAGCGGGGGGAGAGATATAGATGGAAAAAAGGTGAACAGTTCGTTCCCTTCCGGTCATACCACCGTTGCATTTGCAGCTGCTACCGTTTTTGCGATGGAATACAAAACAAGCACTATTATACCGCTTATATCTTATAGTGCGGCCACCCTGATTGGACTTAGCAGGATAACAGAAAATAAACACTGGTTAACTGATGTTGTTGCGGGTGCGGGGCTCGGATATTTAATAGGTCAGCAGGTGGTTAACAACTATCACCGGTACGCAAAATTGAAAGACCCTAAACAAGCAGGTAACAGCATTTCATTTAGTTTGAATTACTCTTCTTACGTTGGAATGATGCCCGGAGTTGTTTATAAATTCAGGTAGCGTTCCATGATCAATAACTCGATACATAGGTTATTCACCAACAAAAACTATCGAATTATTGTATTGCAGTGCGGTAAAAATAAAACTGTCAGCGGTTTAATATAGGCCTTAAATAGTTCGTATTTGCCCGGACTCCCAATACCCGAAGTGCATTTTGTACTTCCGGTGATAAACTGTCATACAGTTTTTCCAGGCCGGCAAAAGTATTTATTTTATTTTCTTTTATCCATTCAGTGATGGATGCAACTTCTGAGCTTGGTATAAATCCTCCAATTTGTCCGCGGGTGGTATCCAATTCTATATAGTTACCAAAAAGCATTTTATAAGGAAGGATTGGGTATCGGCGAATGGATCTGGTTGATTAGTGAAAATCAGGGCCAGGTCTTCCGTCATTTTATACAAATCAACTTTCGTATTCTCAGCTATTTCTAATTCATTCCCCAGGTCTTGCAGGTCTTGTAAGCTTTCAGCTTTCCCAACCCTGTAAACATTAATAGAAATACTCATTTTTTATAGATTTAGATTTAAAGAGCCCCAGGAAATTTATCAGTTAGTATTCTCAAATATTCGCATTAATACATTTGCTGAATAATTCATTGATTAAAGATAAGAGTCCGGGTAGACTTTTGGCTTTCAAAAGAAACTTGAAATAAAATTTGTGAAAATACTTTGTAAAACAAAGTACTTTTTAATTAGCTTTGTGTTTCAAAGTGCTTTACCAGCGCTTCGACAGCATTCAAAACAACGATTGGCAACAGGACGAATCAAAAAAAATATATCTATTAATTAATAAACACAACTATGCAAACAACAAAATTGCTTCTTCTGCTCGTTTTACTTTGTTCAGCCTGCAACAACAAAAACGACGCACCAAAACCTGATATTAAATTCGAAAGAGCGCAATGGGATACGAAAGATGGGTTGAACTACACACACCGGAAACAGATGATAAATGACCTGCTTAAAAACTATAAGTGGCCTGGCATAAAAAAAGATTCTGTGATAAACCTGTTAGGAGAGCCCGATGCTATTGAAGAAGATATCTTCATGCTGTATCACTACGAACAGAAACATCTTGGAAGTTTTCCATTGTCTACACAATCGTTGGTAATTCAATTAACACCGGATAGCACAGTGAAGCTTGCCAGGACGAATTAGCAGCGTAATGCTTTTATTGTATCATTTTCTTAGGTTTCAAATTGAATAAGCATAATAATGTAAAAGTTATATGAAGTATATTTTAATTGCATTTATTTGTTTTTCCTGTAACATTTCCATGCACAAAAAATTTCCTAAAATTTCAACCGAAGCGCTTGATACTATCAAATCAGTACCAGGGAAAATTATCGCACAACCCGTTCTTTTGGAAACTGCATTTATTAAAGGAACCACGCAAAAGATAGATGGGAAAACCCTTAATCTTTATGGGATAACGATTGGTAAAATAAAAATAGTTAGCGGGCATATTATAGCATGCGACCCCGGGCATATAGATGAATATGGAATCCCTTTTACCCAGGTTTTTCCAACCGGCGAATTTCCTGTTCAGCTTTCGATTGCCAAATTTGGTGATGGAGAAACAATAGCATTTGCGAGGATTAATTTCAGTGATGAGCCGGTTGAGAAATGGGAGTTTGCCTTGCAGAAAGGACAACCCCCGATTCCTGTGGGAGGTAAAAAAATACATGGATATTCTGTTGATTTAGGCGTAGGAATATTTGCTGATGAAGAAGCTTGCAAAGCATTAGACAAAAGCCATTTAACCCAACTGGATGCGGGACTATACAAAGAGATGGACAAGCATTATCATAATGACGGGAGATATACCATGTACACTTTTGGTGCACATAACTTAGCGGCTTTCTCTTCGGGCGCTGGTGATGGGGATGGTGTCTATGCGACCTATATAGGTTTTGATGCAAAAGACAGGCCCTGCAGGCTGGTAACAGATTTTAATCTTTTTGATTGGAAGAAAAAGTAAAGCTTGTTATCACATCTGCAACAATGCTTTTGCTTTTTTCTCGGCCAGTTGCATATTAATTCCTTTTCCGATAACAGGTTTAAACAAATCGCCCTGCTCTTTTAACCGGCCAATGGCGTTGGTAATATTGAACTGGCTCATCTTCAAACCTTTTTTTACTTCATCCCAGTTTAGTGGCATCGAAACCGTTGCCCCTGGTTTTGGACGAAGCGAGTATGGCGCAGCAATCGTTGCCTGCGGACGGTTCTGTAAAAAATCAATATACATTTTACCACTGCGCTTAGATGTAAGTCTTTCAATACTTGTGAACGATGGAATTTCTTTATGAACAAGCTTTGCAATCAGTCTTGCAAATTCTTTCGATTCTTCATAA
>JAQBNK010000015.1 GCA_028288595.1 Chitinophagaceae bacterium | reverse complement strand
TCTTTTTATTACACGAACCAGGACGAATTACACGAATTATGCGATAATAATTCAAATTACCTAACTAGTATACAAAAAAATATTGCTGATGTTAATTCGTGTAATAAAACTATACTTCTACGTTGTTTTTTCTTTTGCAAAGTTAACTACATCCAATCCATCATAATTACCACTGCTCATTAATAATAAATTAGCATTTACATAATCTCGGGATTGCAGCCAATCCCACAATTCCTCTTTATCAGTTATTACTTTCATCGATTCATTTGCAAAACCTTTTTTAACAGCTTCGGCAGGAAGATCGGGCATGCGTTTAATTTCCAGCGCATGTTTCGAATAAAAAACTACTGCTTCATCTGCAGTATCCATTGCACCATTATACTCCTTCATGAAATTTTCATTCAGGCTGCTATAAGTATGTAATTCAAGAACTGCTAATAATCTCCTTTGCGGAAATTGTTGTTTCACAGCCTCCATCGTAGCTTTTACTTTACTTGGCGCATGGGCAAAATCCCGGTAAATATTTGTTGATGCATTTTTGCCAAGCAATTCCAGTCGTTTAGCAGCGCCAGTAAAACTTCTAATCGCTTTTATAAATGTTACCGTATCAATCCCCGCTTCTCTGCAAGCATAATATGCAGCCTGCAAATTCATCAGGTTGTGGTCGCCGAAAACTTTTAGCTCACCTTCCATGCTCCCGATATGAACAACCGTTTTTCCGTTTTCTATTTCATGCTGCGGAACACCATAAGGCTGGTAACTGATATCATCACGTTTGTGCTTTTCAACTAATTCTTTAAGTACACTATCCTTTTCATTATATATCAGCAAACCATTTTTTTCAATCTTATCAATAAAAATAGTGAACTGTTCCAGGTAATTTTCGAACGTTGGAAAGACATTAATATGATCCCATGCTATGCCTGTAAGTATGGCGACATGGGGAAATAAAAAATGAAATTTGGGTCGTTTTTCCAGCACGCTTGCAGGATACTCATCTCCTTCACAAACGATCAGCGGCGCATTGGTAATATTTACACTTTGATCAAAACCTTCCAGCCTGGCTCCTACCAAATAATCGAATTCTTTTTGTGCTTCGCGAAGCACATGCATGATCATACTGGTAGTAGTTGTTTTACCATGACTTCCGCCAACAACTATTCTTTTCTTGTTTTTTGATTCCTGGAAAATATATTCGGGAAAAGAGTAAACGGGCAGGTTCAGTTCTTTTGCTTTTTGAATTTCAGGGTTATCAGCCCGTGCATGCATCCCTAAAATAACTGCATCCAGGTCCGTAGTAATATTCGCAGGATCCCAGCCCATTTTGGCAGGGAGCAATCCCTCTGTCGAAAGATTGGTTTTGGAGGGTTCAAATATCTCATCATCAGAACCTGTAATATAATACCCTTTGCGTTTTAATGCAATAGCGAGCTGGTGCATTACGCTTCCCCCTATTGAAATGAAATGGATCTTCATATTTTTTCATTAACATCAGCCTTAAAAGAGCTTAAAAGGCATCACATTTGTATTAATCTGTATCACTTTAGCGTTAATATTGCAAATTAAACTGATTCTAAACAATCTGCTTTATGAAAAAAATGCTAATAGTTTGTGTACTGACTGCCTGTGTTTTAGGATTCCTAAGCTCATGCGCAGGAAGTAAACAATGGGGTTGCCCAACAACCAACAAGAACTACTTCAGGGCGACACGATAGGGAAAAATGATGGATGTGAATTGATTGAACTGAAGAGATATGAATTGGATTGAACTGAAAGAGAAAGAGCAATTAGAAAAAATTAAAGAAAAGTCGTTTGAAAAGCCGCAGGCGATATTCAAACATAGCACCCGCTGCAGTATTAGTGCAACTGCGAAAAACAGGCTTGACACAAGCAACCCGGCGCCTGATGTTGATTTTTATTTCCTCGACCTGATACGCCACAGGGATATTTCCAACGAAATAGCAAGAGATTTTCACGTTTACCACGAGTCGCCGCAATTATTATTGATCCGTAATGGAGAATGTGTTTATGACGAAAGTCATATGGGTATTTCTATGGATGAGTTGTCCAGGCAAATTGAGGAATGAATAGTGTATATAAGTATGTAAGTATATAGGTAAAAAACACCTTCTACTATATACCAATCACCCACAGACCCTATATACCCTATATACTTTTATACCTTTACACCTTACATACACCACTATTATGATCATCACCGTCTTCGGAGCCACAGGCCAGGTTGGCAACCGCATCGTTAAGCAAGGCCTTGCTATGGGTTACAAAATGAAAGCATTCGGAAGGAATGTTTCTAAACTGATTGATGAAGATTTGCGGAGTGATCTGCTGCAAACTTTCCAGGGAGGTGTTTTTGATGACGAACAAGTGTATGATGCAATCAAAGGTTCTGATGCAGTTCTGTCTGCTTTAGGTGGCGCATTCGACGGAGAAGATAAAACAAGAAGCCTCGGTATAAAAAATATCGTTAAGCAAATGGATAAGGCCGGCGTAAAACGTATCATTGCTTTGGGCGGTCTTGGAATATTAAATGCCGATGAAACACATTTGCGAATTGATGATCCAAATTATCCTGCTCAATATTTACCCGTTGGTAAAGAGCATTTAAAAGCATATCAATTTCTAAATACCTCTGATCTTGAGTGGACCTTCGTGTGCAGT
The DNA here is from genome assembly GCA_028288595.1 of Chitinophagaceae bacterium. Lineage (GTDB taxonomy): Bacteria > Bacteroidota > Bacteroidia > Chitinophagales > Chitinophagaceae > JAQBNK01. The sequence goes on along the minus strand of JAQBNK010000015.1, from coordinate 7,700 downwards.
CCTGATATAAAAGACAATGATGCTACCGGCAATTATGTTACGAATGCTAATTATGTTCCTGAGCCGAATAAATTTTTTATTAATGCAGGCGACATTGCACATTTTATGCTGAACGAATTAAACAAGAATGAATTTGCAAAACAGAGGGTTGGGATTAGTAATTAAAAAAATACCAGATAGAAACATAAAAAGATCGAATACCAACTTCAGTTTTTCATGGGATCTTTCTTGCGTCGCAATCCTTTCGTCTGTATATCTTTTATCAGCTTAGCAAGTATTAAAATACAGAGAGAGGCACTTACATTGCCTCTCTCTGTATTTTCTATGTTTCTATGTGGTAAAAAATTATTTAGGCAATAAATTTTCATCAAACAATTTCAGTATTCTTTTATATTCATCGGTCCAGCTGCTGGGTTCTACAAAACCATGATCTTCGACAGGATATACTGCCAGCTCCCAATTATTTTTTCCCAATTCGATTAAGCGTTGAGTTAACCTTACCGCATCCTGGAAGTTTACATTCTGATCTACCATACCATGACAGATCAATAAATGATTTTTTAAACCTGCCGCGAAATTGATAGGAGAGGAACGTTCATAGGCGAGACTATCATTGAAAGGTTCATTTAAAATATTGGCAGTATACCCATGATTATAATGGGCCCAGTCAGTTACCGGTCTTAATGCAGCACCTGCTTTAAAAACATCGGGCTGGGTAAATAATGCCATGAGTGTCATGAAGCCGCCATAGCTTCCACCATACAAACCAATTCTGTTCGGATCAATACCCATTTGAGTTACTAAATATTTTGCGGCATCCACTTCATCATTCAGATCTTTTCCTCCCATATACCTGTAAATGCCAGTGCGCCAGTCCCGCCCATACCCGGAGCTTCCCCTGTAATCAATATCTAAAACGGTATATCCCTTGTCTGCTAATAAATTATTAAACATGTATTCCCTGAAATAACTGCTCCAGCCGAAATGTACATTTTGTAAATAACCGGCACCATGAACAAAAATAACTGCAGCACCATTTTTCTTTCCTGCAGCAGGTTCATATACTCTTGTATAAACATCCTGCCCGTCCCTTGCCTTTATAGTAAATATTTTCGTGTCTCTCCATGGATAAGAAGCAAATTCCTGCGTGATCGCTTTGTCTGTTACCCGTACTGGTTTTTTGGCGGGTGCATTTTCCTGGATATAAAGTTCCCATGGTTTGTTAATGTACGAGTAACGATACGCGATGAACTTTTCATCAGGAGACATACTCACTTCATACTGCCCCTCCATGTTAGTGATCTGCTGCTTTTGCGTTCCATCGGTTTTCATCCGGTACCAATTTTGTTTTCCGGGATGAAGTTCATTTGTCAGAACATAAAAACATTTTTTATCACGGCTCAGTCTTAACTGCTGAATTTCAAACTTTCCCTGTGTTATGGGTAGTTTAACATGGGCGGCCACATCGTAAGTATAAACATGAGAATAACCTGTTGCCTCACTCTGAAAATAAATCGTATGATCATTCAGCCATCCGGTACTTCCAAATATTCCGGGGCCACCAACCCATGCTTCATCTCTTTGCCTGTCTACAAGGTTTAATTTTCCTGTTGATGGATCCAGTTGCATAAGCCACCTGTCTTTATTATCCTGCGAACGGATATTAATTACTGCAGCGGTTCCGTCTTCATTCCAATAGATATTGCTAACATCAACCGCCCTGGCCATTTGTCTCCTGTTTTTTTGAGGGTAATCCTTTACATAATCAGGAAGATCATTCATACCGGGTAAAGAATCGATAGCTACCAGCATCACGGTGTCTTTCTCCGTATCATACACATAAAATTCAGAACGGCCCTGCTGTACTCCAACTTTAGTGCGGTTAGGGATATCAGTAGTAAAACCTGATTCTGTAACATAATCAGGAACGATCGTTGTTTTAACACCGATGGGTGCCGTATATAATCGGTATGTAATAAAACGGCCATCAGGGCTTGACTGCAATGCCTGCAACTGTTTATCGCCTGTATTAATAATTTTTAAAGTATCTGTATCACGCACTGTTTTCAAAAATGCGGTACGTTCTTCCCGTTTTGCTTTTCTTTCTTTTAAAATATCAGAAGTTCTTAACTGCTCCTGCTGCAACCATTGATCCTGCTGGTTTCCGCGACTCACTTCTCCTCCCGTATTATTTCCGCGGTTAAAATTTCCACCACCGCCTCTGAAAGCATTAGCGGCAGGTACCGGCGCTGCAGTTTCACCACTGCGGGCAAAATTTGTCACCTGTTCTGTAACGCCTGTTTTATTGTTCCATGCAAATAAGTTTTGGTTGCGGTTATATACGATCCATTCATCATTGCGAATAAAAGATGGGTTTACTTCGGCGTCTTCTGTTTGGGTAACACGTAATGTTTTGTTCGCTTTAAGATCAAGCAGGTACACATCGCCCCGGTATGTATAAACCAATTGAGTATAATTACGGTTATACTTTCCATTGTTTATAGCTGATAAAAGTGCGGCTTCTTTATAGCTTCCTTTAACAGGTAATTTATTATTCAGATCAAAACGATAAACAGAATCGCTTGTTTTCTTTTCAGGGTTCCAGTCGAAATAAACTGTTTTACTATCATAGGTCCAGTAAATGTTAGCAGGAGAAGTGCCGATCCATTTGGGATCCTGCATAATTTTTTCTACGGTTAAAGTTTGCGCATAATTTAAAACAGGAACTAAAACTAGGAGCAGGCAGAACCATTTATATTTCATATCAGGATTTTTGAAGGAATAAATCTAGTATTTACATTTTATAGTTTGCGATTTACGGATTTTTATGATTCTTAGCTAACGATTTGCAGCTTTTGAATTTTGACTTTTTACTTTTGTCCTGAAAATATAGAACATGAGAACAGTAAAAGCCATCTATCGTGCGCATGCAACCGATTATTCCGGTCTGCTAACTTATGCGGTTATACCAACGGGTGCTATCAGCTTAGAAACTTTAGAACCTTTTATTTTTCTGAATCATCATGGTCCGCAAAATTATCCTTCGCATAATCATGGCCTGCCTTTCGGGCCACACCCTCATAAAGGATTCGAAACCGTAACATTTATATTGGAAGGCGATGTTGTTCATATGGATAGTACCGGATATAACAGCACCATAAAAGCTGGTGGCATACAATGGATGACAGCAGGTAAAGGAATCATTCACAGCGAGGGTTCTTCCGAAGAATTTAAAATCGATGGTGGCCCCATTCATATTTTGCAATTATGGGTAAACCTTCCCTCGAGACTAAAAAATACTGAACCGGCATATAAAGGATTGCAGAAAGAAGATATACCCATTATCGAAGAAGGTGGTGGTATGATAAAAGTGCACATCATTTCTGGTAGTTGGAAAAATGAAAAAGGAGCCATACAATCGCTGACAGGAATAAATCTCGCCTTGATCTATATGAGCCTCGGCAGCGAAACAAAAATAGAAGTGCCTAAAGATCGCCAGGTGCTTTGTTATGTTATCAAAGGAGGAGTGAGTGTAAACGGAGAACCTGCAGATATTAATGATGTTGTTGAATTCGATAACGATGACACAGCTATTTTATTAACAACAGAAAAAGAAAGTATTATACTATTTGGTGACGGATCTCCGAGTAACGAACCCATTGCAGCGCATGGCCCTTTTGTTATGAACACAATGGAAGAAATAAGGCAGGCTTTCAATGATTATCATAACGGCAAATTCGGGGATGTCAATTAAAATACACAATCTCTTCATATCCTCAATTTTTATCATTTATATATCCTTAAAAAGAGATAAATTGCATTTCCACGTCTATATAAGCAAATCTGCTATTTTGCTGATAAAGCTCTGATATACAAAAGCTTTTTTCACTTTAGGCAAAAAGTTTGGCCCAGGGGCAGTAAAACGACCAATTAAAGTATCATTATTTTTCAGCCCGGTCTTACACAAAGAGAATCAAACTATTAGTTTCGCTCTCTTTGTGCGACCCGAAAACCTGTGTTTCAATGTCCTTTTTAAAAACCCTGGTAATCCTTATTCTTTTGTGTCCCTTGCATGCTGTTGTGAACGGGCAGCTTTCAGCGGAGTTTTCTGCAACCCAGTATAGTGGTTGCGCACCTGTTATCATCAATTTTACAGACGCATCAAAAGGAGCTCCGCAAAACTGGAAATGGGTAGTTACTGATGCGTCATCAACATTAATAGCAAGTGCCGGTACCAAAAGTTTCGTTACCAATTTTAGCAAAGAAGGAAGTTATGATGTTAAGCTTTTAGTTACCAATGGATCAAAGCAGGATTCAGTGATTAAAAAAATTATCGTGTATGCTAAACCTTCGGTCAGTTTTACAGAAGATATTATTACAGGATGCTTTCCTTTAAAAACAAATTTTAAAGAGACCGGTAGTATCGGCCAGGGAGGTATCACTAAATGGGAATGGGATTTTGGTGACGGAAAATCCGCCTCAACAAATAATTCATTCAATACATATACTACGGCAGGGAGTTTTAATGTGAGTCTGAGGTTAACCAGTGATAAAGGATGTTCCGATGTTTTAACTAAAAGCAATCTTATACAAATTAATAAGGGAGCCTTAGCCCGTTTTTCAGCGATACCTCTTGGACTAACATGTAAGTACCCTGAAGAAGTAAGTTTTAAAAATACGTCTACCGGTACGGGTACATTAAAATATGTATGGGATTTTGGAACCGGTGATACGGCTCATTCAATTAATGCAAACCATACTTACACATACCAGGGCCTCTATAACGTAACCCTTCGTGTATCTAATGATGCCGGATGTGCGGATACACTTATAATAAAAGATGCTGTAACTGTTGGCTCTGCAAACGCCGCGTTTACTTCACCCGCTTCTGTTTGTGCCGGCTCCATATTATCCCTTCAGAATGTTTCAACACAGGGAACAACATCCTCGCACTGGACCTTTGGTGATAATACTTTTTCAGATTCTATAAACCCTGTAAAAAAATTTACCAACCCCGGTATTTTTGGAATTCAACTGATCAACACATTTGCGAATTGTGTTGATACCGCCTCTTATACGGTTATAGTACAGCCCGGACCCGTTGTGTCCTTTTCATCGCTGCAAACATCGGACTGCCAGATTCCTTCGCAATTTACTTTCACCAATACAAGTCAGAACGCAACAAATTATTCCTGGGACTTTGGCAATGGCAGCACTTCCACTCAACAAAATCCTACTGCTATTTTTAATACTCCCGGAAAATATAATATAAAACTGGTTGCCACTACTTCCCGGGGTTGCACCGATTCCTTAACGAGATCAGAATATATACAGGTTTACCAGCTGACCACAGATAATATCACGGGAGTACCCTATTCAGGATGTGCACCTTACCGCACTGTTTTTAGACCACAATTCAATAATCTATTTCCAGGCGATGTAGTTACCGCGTATAAATGGGACCTGGGTAATGGCAGCACTTCAACTGCTGCGCAACCACCCGTTACCTATAACGATCCCGGAGAGTATACTGTAAAACTCAGCATTGAAACTGCGAGAGGCTGCAAAGCAGATTTTGTATTTGATACAACCATTCATTTACCCCATACACCAATTGCTCAATTTTCTGCTTCTCCGGACACAGCCTGCGGAGCAGGGCCGGTTTATTTTGTAAACGAAACACAATCGGTTGACAGTGTAATAAAGTGGACATGGATTTTTGGAGACGGGGGCACATCTCATGCTAAAGACCCGGTTTCTTATGGTTATGACTTTACAGGGTCATTTCGTCCTGTTTTAATTGCAGATATAAGAGGCTGCAAGGATACATCTGCCAGTCAAACAATTTTTGTTAAAGGCCCGATCGCTCATCACGCTGTTATTTTTCCGGATTGCAATTTTCCCTTTCGAAGAACATTTAATAATTTTTCTGTAGGCACTATCGTATCGTATGACTGGGACTTTGGTGATGGCTCACCGCATAGTTTCGTTGCTAATCCCCCGCCACATGACTATCCGAATATCACTGCCACCTACCAGACAAGTTTAACAATAACCGGGGTTAACGGATGCCCGCCACAAAAAAATATAAGAGATACGCGGATTATAGCCCGTACTGCCGGGTTTAATTATTCTTCTGAGGTTTGTAATCTTGATTCTGCTTCTTTTAGCGTAACTGGAATTTTACCGACGGATGTAAAAAATTTCACATGGCTATTTGGCGACGGGAAAAGCATAACAACTGATGGAGCGCAAGTAGAAATTAAACACAAGTATAAGGATTCAAAAAAGTATACAGCAACCCTGATCGTTCTTGACATTTTTAACTGTACCCAAATAATCACACATGTTATATCAGTAAACGGACCTTCGGCGAAATTCAATAACCCTGCAAATGCCTGTGTGAACAGTAATGTTAGCTTTTCAGATTTGAGTACTATCACTAATGGTAATCCTATCATGCAGTATCAATGGCAGTTTGGCGACAACACACCTGATAGTATTGTTACGGCTAAAAAAATTATACATAGTTATTCAGCCGGCGGAGACTATACAATTAAACTTGTAATAACAGATACTAAAGGATGCACCGACACCACTATGGGTAAGTTATCCATATCAGATCCAAAAGCGAACTTCAATTTAAAGGACAGCATTTTTTGCCCGAATTCCGATATCCTGTTTGCGAATACATCAACCGGTACTTCTCTTACATCATCCTGGAATTTTGGTGATGGAAAAACATCTGCACAAAAAGATCCGGTTCATAATTATAAGCTCATTAACTCTTATATTATATCTCTAAAAGTAACGGACGGTATCGGGTGCACTAATACTATTACAAGCAACTTAAGGATCGATACACCTAAAGCACATTTTACAATTGACACATCGGTTGCAATATGTCCGCCTTTAAAAGTATTGTTCACTAATCAATCAACTTCTTATGCATCTGCTGAATGGACATTCGGAGATGGAGACGCACTTTCCATTTTGAAAGATTCAGTATCCCACATATATAATACTCCCGGAACTTTTTATCCCACCCTGAAAGTATATGGCAATGGTGGATGTTCTAGCAGTTATAAAAATGATTCCATTTCTATTAAAGGTCCCTTTGGAATTTTTACTTACGATCCTTTAACCGCATGTGCAGGAGTAAACAGTATTAGTTTTCATGTTACGAATCAAAATGATGTGGCCATTTACAACTGGGACTTTGGTGGAAGAAATGGCCTGGCACAAACCGCTGACCCCGACATAAAACATGTTTTTGATTCTGCCATGTCATTCGTGCCTTTTGTAATTCTTCAAAACAGGCAGGGCTGCCAGTTTAGACTTGATGGAAAAGAGCCGATCAAAATTCAGAATGTTTCAGCACGCATCAGCAAGCTTCAGCAGAATGTTTTTTGTGGAACCGGAAGTGTAGAATTTCATGACGCTTCATTTTCAGTTAATGATACGCCGGTAAGCTGGCAATGGAATTTTGGTGATGGTAATACATCATCACTTACTAATCCCATTCATGATTTTAAAAATCCGGGAATTTATCCTGTAACGTTAATGGTGTCTACAGAAAATGGTTGTCGTGATATCACTTCACTGGAAATTCCTGTGAAAGTGGTGATACAACCGGTTATTGCTATTACCGGCGACTCTACCGGGTGCACACCGGCAACACTAAATTTCAAAGGAGAATT
>JAQBNK010000110.1 GCA_028288595.1 Chitinophagaceae bacterium | reverse complement strand
ATTTTTCCACAGATCGCTGCTTTTCAACGTTTTCTAACCGGTTTTATTCCATTTGCCTTCGGGGATATTCTATACACGATAGCTATAATTTACCTGCTTGTTAAACTTTTCAAAACTATCCGGCTTCTTTTCCAAAGGAAGCTTAAGTGGCCATATTTCTTTCTCCGTCTATCCTGTTACCTGAAAGCAGTGTTTGGGATTTATTTGATTTTCCTGCTGGCCTGGGGCCTTAATTACGACCGGCTGGGCATTGGGTATCAAACTCACCTGGTACCTGCTGTTTATTCTGCTGAAGATCTAAAAATGGTAACAAATGAACTCGTAGAAAAAATGAATGCGGACCGGCGAATGATGGGGTCGGAATATCAATACCAAACTAATAGAGAAATATTCAATACTTCAAAAAGAGCATATCAAACAGCCAGTGATAGCTTTCCATTTCTTGCATACAAAAAACTAAACATAAAAAGTTCACTATACAGCCGTTTAAGTAACTACATGGGGGTTACAGGATATTATAACCCATTTACCGGCGAAGCGAATGTAAATGTCTGGGTACCCCGGGTGTATATTCCTTATGTAACCTGTCATGAAGTTGGTCACCAGTTGGGTTATGCAAAAGAAAGTGAAGCAAGCTTTGCAGGATTTTTAGCAGGAAGGGTTTCAAATGATGAGGCGATGCGGTATTCTACTTACTTCGATCTTTTCAGCTACGCTAACCGCCAATTATATAATGTGGATTCTGCCGCGGCTCACAATAACTATCGCCACCTGGATACGCTGATAAAAAAAGACATTCGTGAAATAAGGGAGTTTAACAGGAGAAACCGCAATGCTGTAGAACCTTATTTGCGATTGATATATGGCAAATACCTGCAGTTAAATAGTCAGCCCACAGGGATGCTTGCCTATGATGAAGTGGTGGGGTGGGTGGTGGCGTACTGGAAGAAATACGGGAAGATCTAATTAGCAAATGAGTAATTAGCAGATTAGCAAATGGACATCCTATTCATTTGCTAATTTTCACATTGGCTAATTTGCTAATCAGAACTCGTTTTTCCACATCATACTCTCAATGGGTCTATCTGGCTGCCCACTGTATTTTGCATTTTTTTTCTGGTTGTATTTAACCTCTATTTCTCCATCTACAGGAAAATAAATGAGCTGACCGATCGGCATTCCCTTATAAACTTTTACGGGTTGTTTAACGGAGATCTCAAGTGTCCAGTTGCCGCAAAAACCAACGTCGCCTTTACCGGCCGTTGCATGGATATCAATACCTAAACGGCCTGTAGAACTTTTTCCTTCCAGGAAAGGAACATGAGCATGTGTCTCAGTGTATTCTTCGGTAACACCGAGATAAAAAATATGCGGGTACAAGACAAAACCATCTTCAGGGATCTGGAAATATTCTATTTCGTTATGCTTTTTCGCATCAAGAATATGTTCGCGATAAGTTGCCAGCCATTTGCCAAGATGAACATCATAACTGTTACTGCCGAGACATTCGCGGTCATAAGGTTTCAAAACAATGGTGCCTTTATCAATTTCCTCTAAAATTCTTAAATCAGATAAAATCATATTTCAGGTTTATGCTTGAGTTAAGTCAAAAGTAAAAATTCAAAAGTCAAAAAGGAGGTCTGTTTTTTTTGACCATTGACGATTGACCATTGACGATTCACGATTAACAGTTGAACTTCGACTTTCTTGGTCTTCCTTTTGCAAATAAATCGTAATTCTGCAATCTAAAAATCGGAATGCTCTAAATGCCTTTGTTTTATCAACAAAATATCAACGATTCTACCAGCCTCGCCATATGGCACATTACAGAGGATGAGTCTTTCTTTTCAGAAAAAGCCATTGTACAACGCAACATTACACATCCGCACAAGCGACTGCAGCACCTTGCGGGGCGTTACCTGCTTAGGTTTCTTTTTCCAGATTTTCCAAATGATGAATTACGGGTAGCCGACACAAAAAAACCATTTTTACCGGGCGAGCAATACCATTTTTCCATTTCTCACTGCGGAGAATATGCTGCTGTAATTGTGAGCCGCGATAAAAGAGTAGGGATTGATATAGAACAATATTCTTCCCGTGTAGAGAATATTAAACATAAATTTTTGCATGTTGATGAAATGGCTATGATTGAAACCACAACGGATCAGCCTGTTAATTTATTAACCACTTTCTGGTGCGCAAAAGAAGCCATGTTTAAATGGTGGGCCTTTGGTGATATAGATTTTAGCGAGGTGTTGCGAATTGAAAATCTTCCGCAACAGAAGGAGGGAACCTTACAAGGTTATTTTACAAAAGACGATGTTGAAATTCCGCTTTGTCTTCATTATAATTTATTTGACGAGATAGCATTGGTTTGGCTGGCTACTGAACCGGACGTCTTTAAAGTAGTTGACTAAATAATTAAAACTCCATCTAAAAAATTTGGTTTCCTTTTTTTAAATTGTAAAAAAATAAAGCCATGAAAAAATTATTTCTTTTAGTATTTGCTTTTACCACTTTATCAATAAGTGCTTTTTCGCAAAAAGGAGGAAAGAAAACACCGGCAAAAACGGAGAAGAAGGCAGAAAAGAAAATTGAAAAATCAGAGGTAAAGGGGGCCCATCCATTAAAGAAAGACGGGACACCGGATCTGCGTTACAAAGCTAACCATCACACGAAAAAAGATGGCACACGTGATATGCGATATAAAGAAAATAAAAAGCACTAATATCGAACAAGAGAAGGCTGCATTTGCAGCCTTCTCTTGTTAAAATTTATTCAATCACCATGGTATCGCCTTCATCTTCTTCAACCTCTTCAAGCAGTGGAATTGAACCGACAGATGTTCCTGCAATTCCTTTAATTGAACCATAAAGTCCCGAAGTATTCAGTAATACTTTATCCAGTTGTTTTTCTCTTTCTTTCCAGATCTTTTCCATTTGAATCCTCTCTTTTGTGATTGCCCCTTTCATAGAAACAAACCCTTCTACTATCGCTTCGATCTGCTGCCTGAATTCAATACCCGTTAAATAATTATACAGCATCTGCATTTTTTCACCTTTGTTCTCTTCAGATTTTTTAGTTTCCGATATCCTGATGATGGCATTACGCAATGCAGACGTCATACCGATCACTTCTTTAAAAGAACATATCCAAACGCCATCTTTTTCTCCGAAGCATTCCATTCCTTTTGGAAATACCTGTGAAACCAGGATCGCAAGGTCAGCCTGGGTAGACCGCATATCATTTTTTAATTTCTCCACCCATATATTGCTCCAGGCTTTGGTGCGTTTACTTTCAAAAATAATTTTACCACATTCATGGCCCGCTTTATTTCTAACAACAAGAATACAATCCGCTCCTTCAACACCTTTGCCTACTTCTTCAACAAGATCAAAAGGGAAATGTTCTTTTAGAATTCCTTCCAGTAAAAGTTCCTGCACTTCGCCCTGTAATTGCATGCTGCCCTGTTCAGCTTTACGCCTCATTTCTTCGGCCAGTTTTCTCTGGTCTTCTAACTGTTTTTCTTTTTCCGCCAGCTTCAAACGGAAGTCATTTTCTATAGTTTCAAGCTTTTGTTTTTCTATCTCCCTTATTTCAACAGAAAGCTTTTCTCTTTCTTCATTTAATCTTTTTCTCAGGCTAAGTTCCATTTCCTCCTCTTTTGCTTTTAACGCCTGCTCTTTTTCTAAAAATTCCAGTTCTTTAGCTCTTGCAAGTTTTAATTTCTCTTCATTGTCTTTATTCGACTGCTGCAATATTTTTACCTGGTTCTCAAAATCATGACCAATATCCTTCCTCAATGTTTCTTCTATGCTTACTTGTAATTTTTGTTTTTCTTCCGCTAATTTTTTATGGATCTCCATGTCTTTTAACTGAAGTTGTTTTTCCAGCTCGGTTTCCCGCTTGCGGTATTCCTCATCCTTCTTCTTTTGCCAATCCACCATTTTATTGCGGAGTTCTTTCTCAATCTCATCCCTCATAGAATCACCTGGTTCAAACTGGTTCTTGCAGTTGGGGCAGGTGATAATTAAACCAGACATAATGCTAAAATTTTGAGCAAAATAATATTTTTACCACAAAGGCGGCAAACAAAGTTTTCACAATACACAATACATCTTTTCGCATATATATTTCTTTACACATAATTCACTTATACAATTATTCCTGTTCTTACAATAACTGTGATAAACGGCAATCCTTCTTTCAATTAAATTCCTAGTTTTATGCTGTTTCCTACCCTTCTTCAACTGAGCCATTTTTTTAATCTTTTAAATCTTAGCTGAAGATGAACTTCTCAATTAAACGCCGCTTCTTAATTCTGTCATTTGCGCTTAGCTGCCTTTTTCTTTCCTGCCACCGGCCCGGTAAAACAGTTATTGTTCAAAATGGACATTTTAAACTGAAAGTAGAATACGCCGGAACCATCACTTATAAACCGGATGGTACGGGTATAGAAAAGATATCTCCCGATGGTTATGTCCATTACCGTAAGAATGAAATAAAAGTATTAATAAAGCCAGGATGGAACAGTGTACGGTATGAGCTGTATAAAAGCGGCGATAAATATCCGCTGAATAATATTGGTAAGAAAATATTAGCAGACGCACTGAAAGAAATTATTAGTTACGGCCAATAACGGATTCAAATTGTAACATACTTTCTTTTTATCAGCGTCAAATTTACTCACTACGACTTTCAAAAAGTTGCCGCGTCATTATAGAAAAAAATATTTGGATGCGCTTCTTTTTGCATGTCGCTGATGGGCCCTTTTAAATAGTCTGACAACCGTTCAACTATAGGAATAACAGCGAACTCATTCATTGTGATGGCACGTTTTTTATGAAAGATATTTATAATTATTTCCCGGCTCATCTATAGGAAATTTGCATAGCGGGAGATGGCTTAAAATATTAATCGTAAATCATTTTTATGCTGGCAATGAATTTCCGCGGACCCTTCCGCGTTCGTGCAGACCGCGACAAGCCTTATCCAGAAATTAAACATCCCGACGACGCCATCATTCGCGTAACACGTTCCTGCATTTGCGGTTCTGATCTGCATCTGTATCATGGCCTCGTACCCGATACCCGTGTAGGCATGACCTTCGGGCACGAGTTTACCGGAATTGTGGAAGAAACAGGACCTGGTGTACAAAAATTAAAAGTAGGAGATCATGTTATCGTCCCTTTTAATATCGCCTGTGGTACCTGCGCTTTTTGTAATCAGCAACTCTATGGTAATTGTCATGAATCAAATCCATCGGCCACAGCAGTAGGCGGCATATTTGGTTATTCGCATACAGCCGGTGGTTACGATGGCGGCCAGGCCGAATATGTGCGGGTTCCTTATGCAGATGTTGGACCCGTTGTTATTCCTGAAGGAATGGACCTCGATGATGCCGTTCTTTTAACTGATGTTACGCCCACCGGTTACCAGGCCGCGGAGATGGGTGGCATTCAGCAGGGAGATACGGTTGTCGTTTTCGGTGCGGGCCCAATAGGATGTATGGCAGCAAAATGTGCATGGTTATTTGGTGCGGGCCGTGTTATTGTTATCGACCACCTGGAGTATCGTTTAGAATTTGTTCGTGAGTATGCGCAATGCGAAGCGTACAATTTTAAATCCATGGATGATCCTGTTGTCTTTCTGAAAAAAGCGACGGACTGGCTGGGCGCAGATGTTTGTATCGATGCTGTGGGATGCGAAGCAGAAGGAAGTAAACTGCAAACTTTAGTGGGGCGTAAACTTCCGCTAACCGGCGGATCAGCAACTGCATTACACTGGGCAATCAACTCTGTAAAAAAAGGCGGCATCGTTTCTATTGTTGGTGTGTATGGTCCGCTTGATAGTCTTGTTCCGATTGGTAATGTGGTTAATAAAGGACTTACGATAAGAGCAAACCAGGCATCCGTAAAAAGGTTGCTGCCAAAATTAATAGACCATGTTATGGCAGGACGTTTAAATCCAAAAGGGCTTGTTACGCATCGTATTCCTTTAGAAGAAGTGTCCGACGCTTATCATATTTTTTCTAAAAAATTAGATGGATGTATAAAACCCATTCTTATTCCTCCTGCAGCAAGAGCATAAAATTATTATTATGAAAACATCACCAGAAAAATATACGCATATCAAAGGCTGGGGTATTGATGCCGATCCTGAAAACGATCCTACTTACCCGATAAAGAAACGCACTGATGAAGAACAAGCAGGTTATTCCTGGGAAAGGCCGGCACAGCAACCCATAGATATAGAAGTACTTCATTCGAATGAGCGTCCTAATGTAAGCGCAACGTTTGGTACATCAACACCGCCTGCAGGATTAAGTGGTGCCATCCGTCGTTTTGCTTTTAAATACAGCGAGAGCAGTTATGGTCACTGGGTACCGCTTGTTTTAGCAGACCGGATAGATGTGGTGCAGGGCATCATGGCCGATCTTCTGAAAGGCACTGTACCCAACATCTTTGCAGAGATGGGATGGAAGGCAGATCTGAAGCATAATAAAAAAGGATTGATAACTAAAGTCATTGTAACAGCTGTGGTAACCACCGCTGTGATAGCATGGTTAAGCAGGAAAAATGAACCGAAGAAAAGCTTACTAAGGGGATAGAAATGTTGAGCCCGGCTTTAGTACAATGATTGAGCTGTATTGCGTCGCACTCTTGTACGTTCTGTTCTTTATTCAGCAGGACGTTTCAATTCAACAAACTATTCCCCGCAGCGGAACTCATCATTTAGTTTGTTGAGTTGCTGCCACACAGGGTGTTCAAAAGGTCTAGGTGATATTTCGAAGAAAAGGCCTGTATGATTTTTTTCATCACAGGCTTTTTTATGAATTAAACAATTCAGTGTAATAGCAGGAAAAGTGATATCCAGGTAATCCAGCATCACTATTGTTCCGGTGTAAGTCTCTGCATCGCCATTTGCTGTATCCATTTTTTTGATCGCTGTTATTACAGGCACCAGTTTATTTGCCGGAATATGTCTTTCCCTAACATTTCTTCCAACTAACCCTGTGTAATACAATTTTAAATTTTGCTGCAAAACACTTGTATCGATTTTTTGATCTCCTTCCAGCCACCAGAAAAAAGCATAGCTCCAGTGTTCTTCACTCGCGGTAGATTCCCAGCCCGGTGTGAAACGCAGGTCTTCAAAACCTTTATATAGTATTTGCGGTGCGAACTCTATAGGAAAAGGAATATGCTCTACGTTCCAGCCCTTTGGCGCAGGCAGATGGTATGGAAGAACTTTTTTGGTTTTTGTCTCAACCGAATTATTGTTACAGGAAATAAAAGGGGCAAGTAAAACAACAAATAAAAAATATCGTAGTGGCCCGGCAAGGTTCTTTATCATCTTCTAATCTACAAATAATAAGTTTTGAATGATGCATTGTATCTCCAGGGGGAGGATTGTAGAGGGCCCGTTTTTTGTCTTATTATTTTTGATTGTGGAACGAGAAAAACATAAAAAATCTTTTTTTCATTACCTGCCCGTATGGGGTTGCATCTGCACAGGCATCGTATATGCCGCCATTGGTATTATTGCCATACTTTCTTTTTTAAGAATTAAAAATGGTGGAGCAGATGAAGGCAGCCTCCTGATTTTTTTAGATAAGTTTTTTATTGGTAAAATTTTTATCGTTGTGATTATGTCCGGGATGATCAGCTATATTATCTGGAGAATATATGAAACGGTGACCGATCCATATGGATATGGAAATGGTGCGAAAGGCATTATGAGAAGAACAGTTACTGCGTTAAGCAGTTTTGCAGATGCCTTTATTGCTTATTCAGCTATGCTGGTTTTACTGGGAAAAGGAAATAACATTGATGAAGCAGGTCAGCCCATTGTACAAAGGGAGTTCACCGGTAACTTACTTCATCAGCATTGGGGCGCTGCAATTCTTTTAAGTATGGGGGCAATTACCTGTATTACAGCTTTGATACAGTTCGGTTATGTGATAATAAAGGGATACATGGAAAGAATGGATATAGATGGTTTAGCATCCGGGAAGAAAACGTTAATTCATATTACAGCATGGGCAGGGCATTTTGGGAGAGGGGTAATTCTCGGTATTATTGGATTTTCTTTCATAAAAGCTGCAATTTCTAAAAATGCAATGTGGGTCGTTAATACAGATAAAGCTTTTGATTTTATCGGGGATCATATAGGGCATCCCTGGTTTATTCTTATTTCACTGGCAACTATTTGTTACGGAATTTTTATGTTCGTATTTGGCCTGTATTATGATTCAGATAAGGATTAAGTTGACCTTAATTTTAGATGCGAGGATTGTATTTGCAAAACCGGAGACTGGAAATTAATCATCCATCAAAGTGCTGCAACTCTCTACTTATTTCTTGTGTATCAGTATCAATTATTAATATCCCTTCATTTTCACTATCCAGCTGGGCGAGTAATACTCCCTTATCATTCCAGATAGCGGAGTTACCGGTGCAAGTATAACCGCCGGTTTCACCAACGCAGTTCGAGAATAAAACAGTCATCGAATATTTACGGGCAATTTCAGATAATCTTTTAACGGCCTTATCAACTCCTGCGGCGTCTTTAACTGCACTGGCGATATAAATGTTTGCGCCCATTTTAAAAACATTGTCTGCATGTTCCGGGACGGATAACTCATAACAAATTGCGGGAGCAATTTTATTTTCATCTTTCTGCAGGATTACCTGGTGTTGCCCGTTTACAAAATAGGGGTCTTCATCACTATGCAAATATTGTTTGGAATAAGTTTGCCGTGATTGATGGGGTTGAAAGATGATCATACTGATCTGCACACCGGGTTCACTTTTTGTTGGCAAACCAACACCTATAATAATATTTTTTGTATCGCTGATCTCCTGGAAAATATCGAGACGGCTGTCATTTTGATCCGTTGCTAATTCTTTCGCCAGTTCCGGTTCGTAACCGGTTAATGATAGTTCAGGAAAAATAATGGTGTCAGCACCTTTTGAAACGGTGAGTGCTAGCAGTTTTTGGTGATTATCAATGTTAGCATGGATATCACCTTTAACGGGTCTTGCCTGTGCTACACAAATTTTCATTTTGTATCGTGGTGAGGACTATAAATTAGAAAGCGTTTCTTTTATGGTTTTAATTCTCGCTTCAGCATCTGCCTGTTTCTTTTTTTCAAGATTAACAACTTCCGCTTTTGCATTTTGAACAAAGCGTTCGTTGCTTAATTTCTTCTTTACACTTTCAAGAAATTTTTGCTGGTAATCAAGATCATTCAGCAATTCTTTTTTTAAAGCAGCCGCATCCACTTTTTGTTCTGATTCGATATAGAATTTATCTTTTTCAACGGCTACAACAATAGCATTTGAAACGGGTGCATCGGTGTAATCGATAGAAGCGGCGTTCACCTGTTTTTGTAAAATATGCGCTATCTGGGTATAAGCTGTTTTATCTTCTGACTGAATATGTAACTGAACACTTTCTTTAGGTTTTAGCTGGTTCTTGTTGCGTGCTTCTCTTAACGCTGTGATCACCTGCTTCAGCAATTCACCTTTTTGCAGAATATTTATATCTGCATCCTTTGCCGTTTCAAATTGTTTAACGCAAAGATCATCTTCATGATCACGTATGGTATGATAAACTTCTTCAGTAATAAAAGGCATGAAAGGATGCAGCAATTGCAAGAGGCTCTCAAAGAATTCAACTGTTTTAGCATAAACCGATGAACTGATAGGTTGCTCAAATCCCGGTTTTATCCATTCCAGGTACCAGCTGCAGAAATCATCCCATATCAAAGAATAAATAGTCTTTAATGCTTCACTTAACCGGAATTGCTGCATTAGTGTATCCACTTCAGTTCTTACAGCATTTAATCTTTCATTAAACCAGTTAACTGCAAAGTCAGGATTGTTATTTGAAGCAACATGGCTTTGTCTTCCTTCCCACATTTTCACCAGCTTCAATGCGTTCCATAATTTATTATTGAAGTTGCGGCCCTGTTCCAGTGCGCCTTCATCAAATAAAAGATCATTGCCGGCGGGAGAAGAGATCATGATGCCGAAGCGAACCGCATCAGCGCCATATTTATCGATCAGTTGCAGCAGGTCGGGCGAATTACCGAGGCTCTTGCTCATTTTTCTTCCCTGTTTATCTCTCACCATACCGGTGAAATAAACATCGGCAAATGGTTTTTCATTTCTATAATGCATGCCTGCCATTACCATTCTTGCCACCCAGAAAAATATAATATCCTGTCCCGTTACTAAAACAGAACCTGGATAGTAATATTCAATTTCTTTATTACCGGGATCAGTAATGCCATTAAAAACTTCCATCGGCCATAGCCATGAAGAGAACCAGGTATCCAGGACATCGTCATCCTGTTTCAGTTGGCGGTTGGTAGTTGGCAGTTGGCCATGCACTGCTTCAAATTGCGCTTTGGCGTCTTCTTCATTTTCAGCAACAACAAATTTTCCATCGTTACTATACCATGCAGGAATTCTCTGTCCCCACCACAACTGTCTGGAGATGCACCAATCCTTCACATTCTCCAGCCAGTATTTATAAGTAGCAAGGAATTTATCACCGGGATGAATTTTTACATCACCATTTAAAACAGCTTCTAATGCAGGGCCTGCCATTTCTTTCATCTTCAAAAACCATTGCGTGGATATTCTTGGTTCCACCACTGCATTTGTCCGCTGCGAATAACCGAGCCTTGTCTGGTATTCTTCTTCCTTCACCAGCAGTCCTTCAGCCCTTAATTGTTCAATGGCTTTCTTTCTTGCTTCAAATCGGTCCATTCCAACAAATACCTGCGCCGCTTCGCTCAATGTTCCGTCTTCATTCAAAGTATCAATTACTTCAAGATGATGTTTCAGCCCAAGGTTATAATCATTAATGTCGTGTGCCGGCGTAACCTTTAAAGCGCCGGTACCAAATTCCTTATCAACATATTCATCAAATATTAGCGGCACCTCACGGTTTACTAAAGGAACAATTAGTTTTTTTCCTTTCAGTCCGGCATATCTTTCGTCATTCGGATTTACGCATACCGCTGTATCACCCATGATGGTTTCGGGGCGTTGGGTGGCGATAAGAATATAGTTGGGGGTTGATGGTTGGCTGTTGGCAATTTCATTCTCGCCAACTGTCAACTGCCCACCGCCAACTATAAAATACTTCACATAATAAAGCTTCCCCTGCACATCTTTATACTCCACTTCTTCATCGCTTAATGCAGTCTTGGCGGCCGGATCCCAGTTGATCATTCTTGCACCACGATAGATCAATCCTTTTTTGTACAGGTCAATAAATACTTCGATCACTGCTTTATAATAGTGATCATCCATAGTGAAAGTGGTGCGATCCCAGTCTACACTGCAACCCAGTTTAGCGATCTGGTTATAAATGATGCCACCGTATTTATCCTTCCATTCAAATGCGTACTTTAAAAATTCTTCACGGGAAAGATCATTTTTATCGATCCCTCTTTCTTTCAGCATATTTACCACTTTGGCTTCAGTGGCGATAGATGCATGATCACTGCCCGGTACCCAGCAGGCATTGAACCCGCTCATGCGTGCCTTGCGAACTAAAATATCCTGGACAGTTTCATTCAAAGTATGGCCCATGTGCAGAACGCCGGTAACATTCGGCGGAGGAATTACCACTGTAAATGATTTACGGTTATCCGGCACACTCTTAAAATAATTTTTAGAGAGCCAGTGCTTGTACCATTTTTCTTCGGTGGCCGCGGGTATGTAATTCTTTGAAAGTTCCATAATGTAAGAGGCGCAAAACTAAGTAATCGGGTTTTGATAATAAAAAAGCCTTCGTGGGAACGAAGGCTTACAGTTTTTTTTTTTATCAGAAAGCGAATTTCGATTCTACGATGTTTAACAGGGTGGGTGCAATTTCTGTTAGTGCGCTTTCCTTATTTTCTGCAGCTTCGTCGGCATACGGACAGACTATTTCTCCTTCGGAGTTTTCCATGACGACGGACACGGTAGCTGTTTTTACTTTTTCTCCCGGCCCTTTCATAGCATCTAAATGCTGGCAGCCAGTGGCGGCGATAACAAGAACGAGAAGGATGGTTAATAAGCGCATAGCAGGTTGCTTTGTGATGACAAAATTATTTAATTTTCTGAGTATCAAGGTTAATTGATGTTAAATAATATTAACGGCTGTGGATTTAAAAAGTTACACAGGTGAAGATATTATTTTTAAAAAGCCTGGAACCTGTGTAAACACTCAGCTCCAGCCTTTTCTTTTTGTAGATTGCAGCGCAGATGTACGCCATTGTAGACATAGAAACGACGGGCAGTCACGCCGGGCAGAACGGTATTACCGAGATTGCAGTGGTGTTGCATAACGGGTTAGAAGTGGAAGGACGGTATGAAACCCTGGTAAATCCCGGCTATACAATTCCCCGGTATGTAGCGGCGCTAACGGGTATAACGGACCAAATGGTTGCGTCTGCTCCGCGGTTTGAAGAAGTGGCGCCTAATTTACTTAACCTGCTGAAGGACCGCATCTTCATAGCTCACAATGTAAACTTCGATTACTCTTTTTTAAGGCACCAGTTTAAACTGGCTAACATGGACTGGAACAGCCGGAAGCTTTGTACGCTGAGGCTGAGCCGTAAAGTTTTTAGCGGGTTACCGAAATACGGGCTGGGACATCTTTGCAAGCAACTGGATATACCTATTCAAAACCGTCACCGTGCAGGGGGCGACGCAGACGCGACGACTATTTTATTTGAGAAGATCATTGCGCAGGGCGGTGAAAAACTGGTAAAAGAATTTTTAAAGAAAGAAGGGCGGGAACAGATATTGCCCCCGAACCTTCCTGCGGAGGCCATTAAAAAAATACCTTACGAGCCGGGTGTATATTATTTCCATGATGCTAAAGGAAAAGTGATCTATGTGGGTAAAGCAAAATGCCTGAAACAAAGAGTGGTGAGTCATTTTACCGGCCTCGATACTGGGAAGAAAAGACAGGAATTTCTTCGTACCATTCATTCGGTCACATTTACCACCTGTTCTTCTGAATTTACTGCTGCTATCCTGGAAAGCATTGAGATAAAAAGATTATGGCCCGCATTTAATTACAGCCAGAAACGCTTTGAACAGTTATTTGGTTTTTATGTGTTTGAAGATGGCCGTGGTTATTTAAGAATTGCGATCGATAAAAAGAAAAAACATTTTGAGCCCGTTGCTTCGTTCAATTTACTTGTTGATGCACATACCAGCTTGTGGAAATTGGTAAATGCGTTTGAACTGCATCCTGCATTATGCTTTCTTGAAAAAAATCTTTCCACTGATGTGTATGCTGAACCGGCGGATATTTATAATCAAAAAGTAAAAGCGGCACTTCAGCATATTGTAGAACAGCAGCAAAGTTTTGCAATTGTGGAGCAACTAAAAGATCATCATTCATATGTTCTTGTGGAGAAAGGAAAATTTATTGGGATGGGAAAATTGCCATCAAAAAAAGAGACAAGCGATTTTAATCAATATAAATCCTTCCTTACTGCTTATCCTGAAAATGAAGTGATCAAATCTATGATCAGGCAGTATGCTGATAAATTTCCAGATAGGGTGGTGAGCTTTGATGCAGTCATTTGTCAATAGTCAATAGTCATTAGTCATCGTCAATGGTCAATCGTGAAACGTGAATACCGAATACTAAAATCCTCACCCCAATTGTTAGCAATCCAATTTTTTATTTTCCGATCACCCGTTTACATTCGCAGTCATTAGTGATTAGTCAATAATTAATGGCTATTGCCTAATGACTAATGACTAAATGACTAAATGTATGGAGTTTATAAGAGAGATAGCAGCGAAATTAAATATCAGGCAGCAGCAGGCAGAAGCAGTTTTGAATTTGTTTGAAGAGGGGGCCACCATTCCTTTTATTGCCCGTTACCGGAAAGATAAAACAGGGAATTTGGATGAGGTTCAGATCCAGCAGATTCAGGATGAAGCAAAAGCGATGAAAGAATTTGCTGAAAGAAAAACTTTTATAGAGAAGACCATTACGGAGCAGGAAAAGATGACTGATAATCTTCAGTCAAAAATAAATAAAGCAACCACGCTGGCTGAGCTGGAGGATATTTACCTGCCTTATAAACCAAAGAGAAAAACAAAAGCGCAGGCAGCAAGAGAAAATGGCTTGGAGCCATTGGCGGAACTAATCATTAAACAAACCGGCATCGACCCTGTAGCTGAAGCATCAGCATACATCAGCGAAAAAATTAAAACTGCAGATGAAGCATTACAAGGTGCAAGAGATATCATCGCAGAAAACATCAATGAGAATGCAGAGCTGAGGGCAAAACTTAGAAAACTGTTTGAAGATAAAGCAACGGTACAAAGTAAAGTGCTCGCAGAGAAGGAAACAGAAGGAGTGAAGTACAAAGATTATTTCGATTTTTCTGAACCCGTATCCAGGATCCCATCACATCGTATTCTGGCGATACTGCGTGGGTTTCTCGAAGGTTATTTGCGGATGACGATCGCACCTGTAGAAGAAGATGCATTAGCAATGATGGAAAAAATGTATGTCACCAGTTTTAATGCATCGTCAGAGCTGGTAAAAAAAGCAGTAAAAGATGCCTACCGCCGGTTACTGCAAACCAGTCTTGAAAGTGAGTTTCGTTCTGCATTAAAACAAAAAGCAGATGAAGAAGCAATTAACGTTTTCGCTGAAAACCTGAAACAATTATTATTAAGTTCTCCGCTGGGAAGCAAACGAATCTTAGCAATCGACCCCGGTTATCGTACCGGTTGTAAAATTGTTTGTTTGGATGAGAAGGGCGACCTGCAGCATACGGATCTGATTTATATACATGAAGGAAATAAAATACAGGAGGCAGGATTGAAGATACAGGATCTGGTAAAGCGTTTTGGAATTGAAACTATTGCTATAGGTGATGGAACAGCAGGAAGGGAAACAGAACAGTTCATCAAAAAACTTAACCTGGGCCTGCCGGTTTTTTTGGTGAATGAAGACGGCGCCTCTATTTACTCTGCATCAGAAATTGCGAGGGAAGAGTTTCCTGATAAAGATATTACGGTACGGGGTGCGGTAAGTATCGGGAGAAGATTAATGGACCCACTGGCAGAGCTGGTAAAGATCGATCCGAAAAGTATTGGTGTGGGTCAATACCAGCATGATGTAAACCAGTTCAGGTTAAAAGAAAAACTGGAGCAGACAGTGGTGAGTTGTGTAAATACAGTAGGTGTAAACCTGAACACGGCGAGTAAACATTTGCTTAGTCATGTGAGCGGTATCGGCGGGACGCTTGCGGAAAATATTATTCGTTACCGTACAGAAGCCGGACGTTTTACAAACCGTAGTGAATTATTAAAAGTTCCAAGGCTCGGTAATAAAGCGTATGAACAAAGCGCCGGTTTTCTACGCATCAAAGACGGCACTCATCCCTTAGATGCAAGTGCCGTACACCCGGAGGCGTATAATGTAGTGGAGCAGATGGCTAAGGACGCAGGTGTGCAGGTAGGAGAGCTGATCGGCAATGAAAAACTATTATCATCTGTTGATGTAAAACAATATGTGAGCGATCAATTGGGAGAAATAACGCTTCGTGATATTATCAGTGAATTGAAAAAGCCCGGTCTCGATCCCCGTTCAGAAGCGCAGCAATTTGAATTCGCTAATATCTTCAGTATAGAAGAAGTGCAGCCAGGGATGATAGTGCCCGGGGTTGTTACTAATCTTACCCGCTTCGGCGCATTCATAGACATTGGTGTAAAGCAGGACGGGCTCGTACATGTAAGTGAAATAGCGCACCAGTATATCAGCGATCCTGCTGAAATTTTAAAACTGAATGATAAAGTAACTGTGAAAGTGGTGGAAGTAGATGTCGCAAGAAAAAGAATTGCTTTATCCATCAAACAAACGCAGGACGCACCATCAAGGCCACAAAAAAATAATCAGCAGCGGCCGGTAAAGAAAGAGCCTGAGAGCGCCGGGATGAATATGCAGGATGCATTGTCTATGCTGAAGAAGAAGTTTGGGAAATAAAAGTTGAAATCAGTAATCAGTAATCCGAAAACCGAAAACCGAAATCGCAATTTAACTTTTATTTCATCACCTATTGTATTCACTCAACCAATGAAACTGGTGCTCTGCCAGTTGAAACCGGTGATTCGTTTTTCTCAGTTCAACATACAAAGGTTCTGTCTTATACATACCCTTTAATTTAATGGTTTGTGCATCGGGCATTTCATATGCGAGAGAAAGATATGCGACAGAATCAGCGGCCGATTTTTTAAAGTTTAAAATATGTTTTACGGTATCGGCCGAATAATAAAAATAGCCGCGGTGATAACGTTGCCTGAAAAGCGTATCAGAAGATTTTACACTACCTGATCCGCCGAGGTCGAAAACAACATCACGCCAGCGGAGCGTATCACCAGGCGCAAAAGCCACACTGTCTTTTCCATGTGTGAATACTGCAACATCGTATAGCCCTGGTTTGATTGGTTTTACTTCTGTGGCTGAATGAACCTGTTTATAATATTTATTCATATCATAGAACTGCATGCCGAATGCTAAAACAATAAATGCCAGTTTTAATACAACCCTTCCTATACGCATCCATTTACGCGGATAGGTATAATGGTAGACGGTGCATGCAGGCGCAGGACGATTGAGTATAAAAAAACAAACGATGCGTTCGTATTCATTTGCCAAAAGAAAAAAGCAAACGAATACCATCTGCATTGAAAATATTTTTACAGGAATATCATAGCTGAGATTCAGCATCATTACATTTAAAAAAACACCGGTGGCCATTAGTGCGCCGAGTGTTGCGGTTCTCCGCCATAATAATAACAGGCCAGCGATCATTTCCATTACACCCGAGAAAACCTGGTAAGGCGTTGAGTAGCCAATAAACAGCCAGGAGAAACGCATGGGCAGGAAATCACCCAAAGGTGTGGCAAGCTGGCTGAGATTAGGTTGAGACATCTGCAATGCAAATACTTTTTCTATACCATAGATAAAAGCGATCATCGCTACGAAATAACGGGTGCTGAGGACCAGCCAATAATTGAGTTTATTATAGCTTTTTCTTTTGCGGTCAGTCACGCTCCATATAATGCAACCTGCCACAGAGAGTAATAAATAAAGATAGAGTTGCACCCAGCCATAAGAAGTATCGCCGCTGCCATTTAATGGAACAAGAACGGGTCTCAGGTGAAAAAGATGTTTGTTGGCATAGTTCACCATCCAGTCAGTAAAAAGAAAATAGGGCTCGATCATTTTATAAGTGGCAGGAATAAAACTGAGCCACCATGAAAACGTAAAGAAGACAAGCAGGATAAAACAAAAACGAAAGATGATCCTTCGCCATAAAGGCCAGGGAGAAGTAATGAGGTTCATGAGCAGTGGTTGAAGACTAAAATTAGTGAATTAGTTAATTAGCGGATTAACGGATTAATGGGTTGGTGGGTTTATCCGCATTCCTGAAAATGAGCGTGCGAATGGCATGTGCGTTGATGTTGGTTCTTCAAGACTTTCGTAGCATCTGTACGCCGCGCTTCATTGTAGCTTGCAGGTATTTGTTCAATAAAGAGCAGAACCTTCAATTGTGCGACCCCGACCTTCGGTTGGGATCCCGACTTCGTTGGGACAAGAATGCTCAATTGAAATATTAAAGCCCGGTACAAAATTCTAGTCACTTTTTTGTAATCCATTATTGCCCTTTTTGTATGGAAAATCATCACTTTCCAGGTGGTCCCCGTCCCTGATGGTTTCTCCAGTTACTGTATAGGTTTTAGGAAGCACGAGCAGTAAACCGGAATTTTAATTATAAATTTAATTCGCATTCCTGGTCCGATTATCTCAAGAGTTCCATGACAATAAAAACTAAAATATCTTTTAAAGAATATCGAAACCTGCTATTTGGACTGGCCTATAAAAAGCCGGTAATGAAAATTATTCTTTTTGTTGCTTTTGCAATGGTTGTTTGGATAGGGGGTTATTATCTTCATTTTTTGCCGGTTCCCAAACCGAAAATTTATCAATACATCACTTTGGTTCTTATCACTGTTGTTCAGCCAACGGCAATCTATTTCACGATTAAACGGAATTATTATTCCAGCAATCATTTAGCAGAACCACTGGAAATAGAATTAACGCAAAGCGAGATAAAAATGCAGGGCGAATCTTTTTACACAGAAATCGCCTGGAAGAAAATTTTCAAGATCGATGAACAAACACACTGGTTTTTAATTTACCAGAATACTTTATCCGCTATTATCATTCCCAAAAAATCTTTTCACGGCCACCAGGTAGAGGAGTTTAAACAAATTCTGAGAGCAATACCTGATGTTCCGGTTCATCTAAAAGCGAAGTAATCAAATAAAACCGTCAGTGTGCGATAATGTAAGGAGATACGAAGAATGCCTCCTGTTTTTCTTTTTAATATTATTTAGCATAAATGCTAAATAATATTTTATATTTGCATCCGGATCAAAAATTAAGCGTTGGCGAAGACAGTAAAAAAAACAATCGGGGAACAGGAGCTGGAAGATTTTGACGTAGTGTTTAAAGCTTTGTCTCATGAATCGAGACGAAATATTCTAACAGTTTTACAGGCAAGAGGAGGTACCATGACTGCAGGTGATATTGTAAGCAGGTTTTCTTATGCATGGCCCACAATGACGCGGCACCTGAAACAACTGGAGCAGGCCGGACTGATCACCGTTGATAAAATAAGCAGGGAACAATTTTATAGCCTGAACAGCGGGAAACTTAAAACTGTCTTAAACAACTGGCTGAAATGGTTTTAAAACTAAAACATAAACAATTTTAAAAACAAAAAGATGGACAAGAAAATAACAACAGAAGGCACCATTTTAGCCTTTGCAAGTTACAAACCCAAACCAGGGCAGGAAGAAGCATTAATGGAACTTGTAAACAAACATTTGCCTGCACTTCGGGAATTAGGTTTAGCCACTGGCAGGGATAATTATATCGCCAAATCAAACGACGGAAGGATCATTGAAGTTTTTGAATGGGTATCAGGCAATGCTGTGAATGCTGCGCACCAGCATCCGGCTATTTGTGATATCTGGGAGAAGATGACGCTAATCGCTGATTTTTTACCAATGAATACGCTGCCGGAAGGTAACAGGCCTTTTGTAGATTTTGAAATGATAAAGTAAGAAGAAATCAAAGAAAATAATGTTACCGGTATTTCGTTTTCTGTTAGCTATAAAATTGCGCCGAAAGGAAGGTGCCGTGTAATAACATCATACTAATAAAGACATTTACTTCATGGAAGGCATGGTAAAGTGCCGCAGTTTTTCATTGAGACTTACAATCTTGCCTTTCGCCATTTTTATGTCATTCATTACTTCAACTGAATCGGTTTTGCCTGAAGCATCTGTAGAGAACTGTTTGTACCAAAGGGAAACATATTCGTCTTTGTTTTTGGAAATAACAGACTCGTAGTCTTCCATTTTTACCGAAATAGATTTGTACTCATCACGACCCTGCTGTAAAAAAGCCATGGCACTGTCGCGGGTAAAATTGCCGGTAATACCATCGAATTCAAACTTCACGGTGTCTGCCATATAACCCACACATTCTTTAATATTATTTTTCTCGAATGCTTTAAGCGCCGCCATTGCAACAACGGCATTTTGCCTGGAACCAGGCTGCCAATTCATCTCTGTTACTTCATAAGGAAGGCTTACGGCTGAATCACTCGTATTAGGAGCTGATGCTGTACTGGTTGTTTTGCCTGTACAGCTATACAGGACACAAATTGTTGTAAGGGTTACAAGTATGTTTCTCATATCGGTTGATTTTGCAGTAAAATAGAAATAAAAACAGGAAAGTTTTAGTTGTTGCTAAATATTGTGTCTTGCGGGAGCTGGCAGTCAAAATTGCTTATAAATATTTTATCCAGTCTTTATTATGTGCAGCCTTGTACCTTCCAAACCATTTACAGGGCTTATATAAAACTGCTACTACGGCTATCCATAAAAGATAAACCTGCCAGAGAGGTAAACCGCTGGAAACTCCTTTGGGTCTTCCGAAACTACCACTTGCAAAATCCATTTGTGACAAATGGAAACCCTGCAACAACAGGATGCCC
>JAQBNK010000011.1 GCA_028288595.1 Chitinophagaceae bacterium | reverse complement strand
AAAAACAAAATGTAATTGTTGCCGGAAGTACCTGGGCAGATGATGATAAAATCTTATCAGCTTATGCAAAGCAAAATGAAAGTGTGGCATTAATTATTGCACCGCATGATATCAAACAAAAAAGGATCGGTGAATGCCTCCAATTATATCCGTCTGCAATTACCTTATCTGACTGGAATAAATTGTCAGAAGAAGAAAACAACAATTTTAAAACGCTCATCATCAATAATATAGGAATGCTTGCACAGCTTTATTATTATGGATCTATCTGTTATGTAGGTGGGGGCTTTACGAGAGATGGCGTTCATAATGTTTTAGAAGCCGCTGTCTATAATAAGCCGGTTGTAATAGGACCAGAGTATGATAAGTACACAGAAGTGAAAAAATTGATAGCAGAGCAAGGGGGGGAAAGTATAAAAACGGCTGAGGAGTTGAAATTAGTTTGCGATGATCTGTTTGCAAACAATACGAAACGATTAACAACAGGATGGAATGCAGGAAATTATGTTCGATCTAAAACAGGTGCAACCGATAAAATTTTATCCTTCATTCAGAAAAACCGCCTCTTAACTAACTGATCGAATAGCTTAACGGTTTCACTTTGCTCATCCCATGTAAGTTTAAACTTCAGTTCTCTTTTGATCCAGTATTCTGCTTCTGCATAAATAGTAAAAGAGTTGATGGTCTTAATACTGCGTTCATACATTGTTTCATCACCGCGGAATAATTCATGCAGAAAAAGATAGCGGTCATTAATCCCTATTGCTTTCCTCAGGTCGCGGATGGGTGTATCTTTTAATACCGAACTCAATTCAATATGTTCTATACGAAGGCGATCATTTAAACTTTCTTCATTCTTCGTCATTGCATCATTCAATTCAAAGACTTGTTTTTCTTCCTGTTTTTTTAACGTTGGAATATCATCTGCCGTTTCAGGACCCCACTGCGGCATAAAAGCCAAATGGGTTCCCGGCTCTTGTACTTCCCGGGGAGGTGCCGGCTGAATTACAGGTTTTTCAACCGGTGCAGGATCTGCTTTAATTTCTATTGGCTGCGGGTTAGTATTTGAAAAGTTTACAGGGGCGGCTGGTAATGACACGGCAATTGTACCGTTAAGATTAACGGGTGTTTGTGGTTGCTGTAATTCATTTAACAGCATTTGAGCAGTGATCAGCAAATGAGATGCGCCGGCTTGCTGGTTATACTGATCAAGTAATTTATGGATTAATACACCCACTCTTTCCATGGGAAGTAATACTTTTGAGTTGTTCGTTAAAATTACTAAAGGTTTTTCGGTTACGTCAAGATTTTACAAATGTTTATTGAACCAAACTTAAGCGGTGAGAGAAGAGGCTGGATAGAAGTTGTCTGCGGATCGATGTTCAGCGGAAAAACGGAAGAGTTGATCAGGCGGTTGAAAAGAGCAAAAATCGCCAACCTCAAGGTTGAAATATTCAAGCCTTCCATCGATGTTCGTTATGATGAGGTAAAAGTAGTGAGTCATGATTCAAACACTATTCTCTCCACTCCCATAGATAATTCGCAAACCATACTTTTAATGGCTGAAGGAGTTGATGTAGTTGGGATAGATGAGGCCCAGTTCTTTGATGCGGAGATTATGCACGTATGCGAAACACTGGCAGCCAAAGGTGTAAGAGTAATAGTGGCCGGGCTGGACATGGATTTCAAAGGCAAACCATTCGGACCAATGCCGCAATTACTAGCGATTGCAGATTACATCACAAAGTTGCACGCCATCTGTGTTGTTTGCGGAAACATCGCCGCCATTTCTTATCGTAAAACCGCCCAGGCAGGGCAAGTTTTACTGGGAGAGAAAGATGTATATGAACCTCGCTGCCGTAAATGTTATAACCAGGGATGATGCGTTCTTTAAACCAAATTCTAACGCTGGTAAAAAAGGATTTGCTGCTTGAGCTAAGACAGCAGTATACTTTCTATGGAATATTGTTATACGTGGCTTCCACCATTTTTGTTATCTATTTATCAATGGGCCAGCCCGAGGACACCGTATGGAATGGCCTTTTCTGGATCACCCAATTATTTATTTGTGTAAATGCGGTTGCAAAAAGTTTTCTCCAGGAAAGCAGGGGCCGGATG
Source organism: Chitinophagaceae bacterium (assembly GCA_028288595.1). Lineage (GTDB taxonomy): Bacteria > Bacteroidota > Bacteroidia > Chitinophagales > Chitinophagaceae > JAQBNK01. Next base: position 1,100 of record JAQBNK010000011.1, on the reverse strand, counting down.
CTTTATTTCTACTCCATTTCGGGGGCTAAAAATTTTATTCTTGCAAAGCTTGCCTTTAATTTATTGCTGATGCTTTGCCTTAGCCTTGTGAGCCTGCTGGTATTTTGTGGCTTACTGGGTAATCCTTTACAGCATACACTTTCATTTATCGGCATTGTTTGTCTTGGCGGCACCGGTCTTAGTCTCGTTTTTACATTCCTGGCTTCAGTTGCAGCAAAAGCGCAGCAACAGGCTGCATTGATGGCCATTATGGGATTTCCCATTATTATTCCCCAGCTATTGTTGCTGATGAAAATTTCAACAACTGCTTTTGCCGACGTTTTACAAAGCGGGCAATTACAAATGATCTTACTCCTCTGCGGCCTTGATGTTCTGATAGTATTGCTGGCAGTGATCTTATTTCCTTTTTTATGGAAAGATTAGAAATTGTTATTGGTCAAAAGTCAATTGTCATTGCGTGGGAGCACTATTGATAAATGACTTACTAACTAATGACTTTCTTATTCAAACTAACATCTTTTAGTATTTTTTTGTCCTTTGACTTCAGCTACCCTAATTTTGCCACCCAAATCCGATCGCTTGCCTTTATTCGGATTCTAAATGTCAAATCATGCTTCGTCAATCCTGGTGGAAGATATTATCGTTCGTTTTACTGATGTATACCTGCACCATGGGCTTTTTCGTAAAGATCCCCGTTCTGGATGGCAGGCTCCAGGAATCTATACGCAACCTTTTCTTCCATGTTCCCATGTGGTTTGGAATGATGATCTTATTTATGGTCTCGGTTTTTTATGCGATAAAATATTTACGCAACCAGAAGATCGGAGATGATATCTATGCAGTTGAATTTGCCCGGACAGGGTTGGTTTTTGGAACGATGGGTATTATTACAGGTGCCATCTGGGCAAATTACCAGTGGGGCGCCCCATGGAGCAGCGATCCCAAACAAAACGGTGCGGCCATTGCCTTGCTTATCTATTTTGCCTATTTCGTCTTAAGAGGTTCTGTTACCGACATGGATAAAAAAGCAAGACTAAGTGCCGTATATAACATCTTCGCTTTTTGCATGCTTTTCCCAACCATCTGGATTTTACCACGCC
>JAQBNK010000182.1 GCA_028288595.1 Chitinophagaceae bacterium | reverse complement strand
AAATATCACTAACGATACGAACCGTGTATGGATAATCATTACCCGGCCTCATCGTTCTTAATGAACGCATAGCAAGGTTACCGTGACCAACTTCTCTTCTTCCCGGGCCTCTCATCGGTTTTACTTCGCCGGTAGAGAACGGAGGGAAATTATAGTGAAGGATGAAATTGCTGTATTCGCTTTTTGCAGCGCTTTCAACTAATAATTCGTCCAGCGGTGTTCCTAAAGTTACCGTTGTGAGGGACTGTGTTTCTCCTCTTGTAAATAATGCAGAACCGTGAGGAGAAGGCAGAATATCTGCTTCCATATTTAATGGTCGAACCTGGTCAAGACTACGGCCATCTAAACGGGTACGATCATCAAGTATCATGTCTCTTACAACATACCACTGCAGGTCCTCGTAATATTTCTTTGCAAGTTTCTTAGTCGCATCATCTGGTTCTTCACCAAGGCTCGCAATCACTTCATCTTTCAATGCTTTCAGCGCATCGCTGCGATCGTGTTTAGCACTTGCACTTCTTGCGATCTGCAAAATTTTATCTTTAGCAACCTGCTCAACCTTGTTTTTTAATTCCGTGTTTTCTTCAGGTTTTTTATAATCACGTTTAGCCTTTGGCCCTTTTTTATCACGCAGTTGCTCCTGGGCTTTCACCTGTATGCGGATAGCATCATGTGCCACCTGTAAGGCTTTTACTAAATCTTCTTCACTGCACTCTTTACTTTCACCTTCCACCATCATCAGGTTTTTCTCTGTTGCGGCGATCATGAAATCCATATCAGATTGTGCTAATTCAGAGCGAACAGGGTTGATGATAAAGTTTCCATCTACACGGGCTACTCTTACTTCAGAAAGCATTTCTTTAATAGGAATGTCAGAAACAGCGAGTGCCGCACTAGCAGCTAAACATGCGAGTGAATCAGGCATGATTTCCGGGTCTGAAGAAATAAGGGTGATAAGTACCTGCACGTCGCAGAAATAATCTTCGGGAAACAAAGGACGCAGCGCCCTGTCTATCAAACGGCTGATCAGAATTTCGTAGTCACTCAGTCTTCCTTCTCTTTTAAAGAAAGATCCCGGGATACGTCCTGCTGAAGCGAATTTTTCATTGTAATCAACTGTAAGCGGGAAAAACTCCTGACCTTCTTTAGGGTCCTGGTTAGCTACCACAGTAGCCAGTAAAATACAGTTGCCCTGTCTAACAGTTACTGCACCATCTGCCTGGCGGGCAAGACGGCCTGTTTCGATGGTCACCTCGCGGCCACCACCAATGTCGAACGTTACACTGATTGGTTGTGTTAACATAGCATTCGTTTTGGAATGATGCGATCCCCCGGCGGGAGGAAAAGCTGAAAGAAAGATCATCCGGTTAAAAAATAAAAACGCAGAAAAACAGACCCGTAGAAAAAAAGTATTCCCAACCGTTAAATAACCAGTTGGGAATAAATATCATTTCATACAAGGGAATTATTTTCTGAGACCGAGTTTTTCAATTATAGCACGATAACCAGTAAGGTTGTGCTTTTGCATGTAGGTAAGAAGGCGCTTACGCTGACCTACCAGTTGCATTAAACCGCGGTGAGTGGAAAAATCTTTTTTGTTGGCCTGCAAATGCGTGGAAATGTTAGCAATACGTTCTGTAAGTACGGCAATCTGGCCTTCGATCGACCCGGTGTTTTCAGCTTTACCACCGAATTGAGCGAAAATGTTTGATCTTTTTTCTTTTGTTAAATAAGGCATTCTCAATTTCTTTTAAATAGCGTCCAAAAATTTCATCATATTGTTGCGGCTGCAAAAGTATAAAAAAATTGCCTATTTGAGGTAGTTTATGACAAAAATTTCATCTTTCATTTAGTTTTGTGACTTCGCCCCCAATTTACTGCAATAGTTCAGCCTTAGAATCTGAGGATGAATCCAAAACGTATTATACTTACAGTAAGCAATGACCTGGTTTATGACCGGAGAATACGAAAAATTGCAACCAGTCTTGCTCATGCGGGGTCCAAAGTTACACTGACAGGGAGATGTTACCGCAATTCGCCGCCACTGACCAACCAGGTTTTCGAACAATTCCGTTTATGATTATTCTTTAAAAAGGGCCTGCCTTTTACATGGAGCTGAACTTACGGTTCTTTCTATGGCTGTTGCTTAAAAAAGCAGACATAATCTGTGCTGTTGATCTTGACACCATTCTCCCCTGCCTGCTTGTGTCAATCATCAAAAAGACAAAACGTATTTATGATGCGCACGAACTGTTTACTGAACAAAAAGAAATTGTTACCCGGCCTGTAATACACAGCATCTGGAGATTGATCGAACGGATAACGGTTCCTTATTTTAAGACTGCTTACACGGTAAATAAATTTATTGCTGATAAACTTTGCAAGCAATATGGAAATATATTTTTTGTTATACGCAATATGCCGGTTTACTATGAACATCTTCCTTCTCCTGATTTCTGTAGTGAATGCTTTTTTATTTACCAGGGCGCCGTCAATCATGGACGATCGTTTGAAACGCTTATTCCCGCAATGCAATTTGTAAATGCAAAATTAGTGATCTGCGGAATCTGGAATTTTTTTGCGGAGACTAAGTCGTTAATCCACCATTATCATCTTGAAGAAAAAATTGAAATGAGAGGTAATCTTTTACCTGCAGATCAGCGAACGTTAACATGTAATGCCTATGCAGGTATCACGATTTTTGAGCCTGTAGGTCTTAACCAGATCCATTCTTTATGTAATCGCTTTTTTGATTACATTATGGCAGGGATACCGCAAGTCTGTTGTAATTACCCAGAGTATAAACACCTTAATAAAATCCACAAGGTTGCCCGATTAACAGCCTCTGTTGAAATTCCTCATCTTGCTATAGCTTTAAATCATTTATTCAATGATGAGAAATGTTATTTTGAATTAAAAGAAAACTGCAGGCATGCAAAAGAAGAATAGAACTGGAAAACAGAAGAAACACATCTTATCAATATCTACTCAACGCTAAACTGATTGGAAAAACATCTTCATATTATTTGTTTTACTGTACCCTACCCTGCTGATTATGGTGGAGTATATGACCTGTTTTATAAACTGGAAGCGCTTAAAAAAAACAACATAAAAATTCATTTACATTGTTTTGATTATGGCCGTGGAAAACAGGAAATACTGAACAGCCTGTGTGAATCGGTTAATTATTATGAAAGAAATATATCAAAAAAATACCTGTTTTCTAATTTACCCTTCATTGTAAAAAGCCGGCAGAATAAAGATTTAATCAATAACCTGAAAAAGGATCGTTACCCGATTTTAATGGAAGGGATCCATGCAACGGCAGTATTACTTGATCCTTCATTTAATAAGCGTGTCTGCATCGTTCGGTTACACAACATTGAACATCGCTACTACTATGAACTTTCAAAATCAACTTCAATTTTTGATAGAAAAAAATGGTATTATTTGCGTGAAGCCTACCTGCTAAAAAAGCATGAAGCCGCTATAGCTGAAAAAGCAAAGTTTATTACTGTAAGTCTCAATGATAAAGACGTTTGGGCAGCAACACACCCGGGATCTTCCGTTGATTATGTTCCTGTTTTTTTACCTCCATGGAACGATGTGCAAAGTAAACCCGGTTTTGGAACATATTGCCTTTACCATGGTGATTTAAGTATCGGGTTGAATGCAAAAGCGGTTAACTGGTTACTTAAAAAGGTTTATAAAAATCTTGATGTACGCATTGTAATTGCAGGAAAAAATCCATCAAAAAAATTAATTAAAAAAATTTTACGGACGCCGAATGCTACACTTGTTCCTGATCTCCCGGATGAAAAACTAAATGAGTTAATTCAGCAGGCACATGTTCATCTTTTACCAGCTTTTAGCGATACAGGGATTAAGCTAAAACTATTGCATGCACTTTTTATCGGAAGGCATTGTATTGTTAATTCGATTATGATAAAAGGAACAAAGCTTGAAGAATTTTGTCATGTTGCAACAACTGCCGATGAATGGAGGCAGCGTATCGAACAGCTTTACCACCAGCCATTTTTTGAACAGGAAAATATTGACAGGAAAAAAAATCTTTCTTTTATTTTCAATAATAATAACAACTCAAAACAACTAATTGATCTTATATGGGATGAAAAAGCAAAGCCCCCTGAAGAATCAGGAGGCTTATATAATGTATGAAAAACCAGGAAAAATTTTATTGCTGGGTAGCTGTATAAACTACAACCAGTGTATAGCTTCCGCCATCATAATTAAAACCCGGGTTGGCATTATAATCAACTGCTACTGTGTTTACACCTCTTGTTCCGCCGGATACTAATGTCTGATCTGTTGTGCTTAATCCCACAAAACTTCCTGCACCATTCTTTTTAACCTGTAAGGCTGAAGAAGGCATTGTGTTACCGACTGGTCCAGAAAAATTCGCTGCATTTGCTTTTACTGTAAGATTCCATGGTTTGTTCGAACGAACCTGGAAAGATGACGCGTTAGTTAAAGCTATACCGCTTGCGTAATCAGCTGTGCTGGCAAAGGTTAAGGTTGGGTTATTACCAGTTACGTTGGTGATATCGATCTTATCAGCAAGTGACAAAGTAACCGTTTGGTTATTAGTAGCTGATTGGCTCTGTGCATTCGCGAAAGCTGCTACCAGGATGAAGGCGATTGAAAGAGTTAGGTTTTTCATACTAAGATTTTAGATTTTTCGATTTCTTGTTGTGCCAAGTATTAAGGCAAAGGAGGAACCAATAACCTAAAATAGCAAAAGAATAGCTTGGCTTTGATTCGTAATAATGTGAATAACAGATTGTTATATTAACAATAAAAAAAATTCATGAAATAAGCTATCGGAATTTCAGCTTCTTATTTCCAAAATAGGGAAATGAGAATTCAAAATGGGAATACGCGTTTTACAACTTTGATAGCAGGTAAAGCGTATTATAATAAGATATCTAATTTTAGTGCTGCTAAACTTATGAAGACAATATTAATTGTTGAAGATGATCTGGATTTATCCGGAGCCCTGTATATATGGCTCAGTAAGAAAGGCTATAATGTTTACCAGCTTCACGACGGTGGCAAATTATTACCTACACTTTTAGAGATGCATCCCGATCTTGTAATCATGGATATTTTTTTATCAGGGCATGATGGAAGATTGCTTGTTAATTACCTTAAAAGAACCCAGCAGTTTAAAGATATACCCGTCTTATTAATGTCTGCCGGCAGCTTTTCAAATGAAGAGATTCAAAAATTTGCAGGTGAAGCCTTTATCAGGAAGCCCTTTATACTGGAGGATCTTTCAAAGAAAATAGAAGAATTCATTCATTGATATTTCGATCTCATCATTTCCATCTTTAGCTTTAATTTCATCGCCATTTATGGATGTAAAAATTGAAGAAAGCTGGAAAGAGGTTTTAAGAAGCGAATTTGTTAAACCTTATTTCGGGCAAATAGCTGCGCATTTAAAAATGGAAAAGGCAACAGGCGCTATGATCTTTCCTCCGGGCCCATTAATTTTTAACGCTTTTAATCTCACCCCATTTAATAAAATCAAAGTAGTTATCCTGGGACAGGATCCTTATCATGGTATTGGACAGGCGCATGGTTTATCTTTTTCTGTGCTCCCCGGAATTAAGCCACCTCCTTCATTAAAAAATATTTTTAAAGAACTGCATGATGACGTTGGCATATCGATCCCAACAACCGGCGACCTTACCAATTGGGCGAGGCAGGGAGTCTTATTATTAAATGCGATCTTAACTGTAAGATCCGCTGAACCTGCATCTCATGCAAAAATTGGCTGGACGAATTTTACAGATGCAGTGATCAGAACGATTTCAGAAAAAAAAGAAGGCATTATTTTTTTATTGTGGGGCAGTTATGCGCAGCAAAAGCAGGAATTAATTGACGCAACGAAACATTATGTTTTAAAAGCTGCACATCCATCGCCCTTTAGTGCTGACAAAGGATTTTTTGGATGCAGGCACTTCAGCAAAGCAAATGAAATTTTAATGAAGCAGGGTCTGGACCCAATCGATTGGCAGTTAAATGAACAACATGCAAATGCTTAAAAATATTTTTGCAAGAATATGGGCGTTTTATGCACTTGTACTTTTTTTTGTGACGATGTGCATCATCGTCATACCCATCCTTTTAACCTATTTAGTAAAAGAACCTTTTGGTACGGAAATGTTTCGACGCATTTCAAAACTATGGATGCAATGCTGGCTCACACTGGCCGGATGTCCCCTAATTGTAAAAGGAAAAAAGAACTTTAAGAAAGGCGAAACGTATATCGTTACCTGTAACCATAATTCTTATATCGATATTCCGGTAACTACTCCTTTTATTCCTGGCGCAAATAAAACGATTGCAACAAAGGCATTCCGTCTTGTACCCATTTTCGGGTGGATATATGTGCGTGGAAGCATATTAGTAGACAGGAATAGTGATGCTAGCAGGAGAAGAAGTTACGACCAAATGAAAAAGACTTTAGTACTTGGATTGCATATGTGTATTTACCCGGAAGGAACACGCAACAGGACTAATAAACCCTTAAAATCTTTTTATGATGGTGCTTTCAAATTATCGATCGATACAAACAAATCTATCGTCCCTGCAATCATTTTTAATGCCCGCAAAATATTACCCCCCAACCGTATATTTTATATGATGCCCCACAGGCTGGAGCTTCATTTTCTTGAACCGGTTGACCCTGCAAATAAAACAACGAAGGAATTAAAAACTGAGGTTTTTAATATGATGGAGTCATATATTTTAGCTAATACAGCTCTTTAAAAATTATAGAAAGACCTGCTCCTGTTAATACGGAGATCTCTCAGCAAACCTGATTTTGGATTGATGGTAATGCTGAATGATTTATAATTTCCAATATTAATGTTGATGGCCATTTGCCAGCAATGCATGTCTCTTGTAACGAAAAGATTGAGCGCCTGTAATTTTGCCGTTCGAAAATCAAAATAAGTTCCGCCTCCTATTTTCCATTTAGGTGTTAAACTAAAATCTCCGTTGACATTAATATTCGCATTCGTTTCTGTTTTCAATTTTAGATCTGATGCAACATAACGGGCAAAATTCAAGGAAAAAGAAAGAGATAGATTCCAGGGAATATCGAAATCAACGAAATCTGTAGGATTTTCCCTGATATAATCCAGTTGTCTTTGCTGTTCGTCCGGAGTTAATGTAGGGTCGACTGTAGTCTGTAGTTTTTCTTTATTTGCTTTTTTGCTTTGAAGAGAAGTTGATATGGCAAGGTTTCCACTGGAGAAACGGCCAATGCTAAAGCGATCGCCATTCCATACGAGTTTATTAATGTTACGCCCAAAGCTATCGGTGAGGTATGGATTGATGAGGGCTCCGCCTGTAATACTGATCTTATCAAACAGGGTACTTCTGAAACTAATATTGAAGGGCAGCAGTTTTAGACTATCACCAAAAAAATTATAGCCGCTGTTAATACTTAGTCCATCGATCAATCTTACTTTTCGTGTGCCATCACCAGAAGTATCATTCTTGTCTCTCACTTTCATTTCAAACAGGTTGTCGATTCCGAAAGTAAGGCCGCCGAAACGTCCTTCGGAAAATGCGCCTATACTCGAACCTGTATTTAACTGCGAATACCTCACTTTATGACCCTGGCTATCTGCCCTAACCTCTTTGTAATAATTCTTAACCATATCAGGTTTATAACTTAACCCGATGTTAGGTTTAATCTCATGGCGTATTGCAACAATATTTGAAGACTTTTTAAAGTTAACCGTACCAAAGATGCGGGTGTTGGCTGATAAACCCATTTGCACTTCTCTTGCAGCATAAAATCCTTTTCGCAAGACAGTATCAACCTTATGGTCCGCTGTATTCCAGTCGAGAAGTTCCATTTTTTGTCCGAACCACCGTTCTGAAAATGATATGGAAGGAGAAACGATAAAAGGTCCTAAAGCAGGCAATGATAAACTAATAGGAATATTATGCTGAACACCCCACTGAATAGTGTCGATTATACGGCGAAAATTAAATGCAGTATCATAAAAAGATATCTGGTTAAAGAAATTACCTGTATAGGATATTCCTAATTTTTCATACCATTTTTCCTGCCCTATTCTTTCTTCCTTACGAAAAGGATAAACAGTATTTGCTGAGAAGGCAATATTGGGTAAACTTAAATTTACAAGGTGAAGATTATCATTCTGGTTATGCAGCGCATTAAAGGATAAATTATACTTTCCATCCCCCCATGTTTTATTATAACTGATGGATGAACTCAATTGGTTCTGGTAATTACGGTAAGCATTGTTGGGTACGTACGTATTAAACTTCGTGCTCCCCGCGTTTACATTAGCATTAAAACTTACACCGGGTCTCGCTTTGCTATCAAGAGAATGTGACCATGAAACAAAAAAACTTTTGTTCTGTGTAAACTCTTCTTTTGGCGCAGAATAATAAGCAGCGTTTAGAATTTTTGTTTTTTGAAGTGAAAAACTCAGGTTGCCTGTATAATGATAACGTTTAAAATATCGGGGATTAACATTCAACGACCATCCTCCGTAAGAATACAGGTTAGAGCGAATGGTAACATCAAAATTATCATTTAATACTTTATAAAAACCAAGTCCCTCCAATCCTAAACCAAACTGGTCGTTTGTTGTAAACTGCGGAGCCAGGACACCCGAATGCCGTCCGCGATTCAATGGATAAATTCCGAATGGAATATAAATGGGAATGGGAACGCCCTCAAATTCAAAATGTGCAGGACCTGAAACTGCCAGTTTATTATTGATCAGTTTCATTTTCCTCGTCTTGATATCAAAGTGCGGGGTATCCAGATTGCAGGTAGTAAACCTGTTATTGAAAGCATAAGCAATATCAGGAGTTACTTTTTTTACGACTTGTGCATTTACAAATATTTCACCTTCCTGGTAATAAGTGTTTTTGGTTAGTCCTTTACCACTCTTCATATTGTACACAATGGTATCACTTATGGAAGTAGCTCCACCTTGAGTAAACTTCGGTTTGTTTAGTGGGTTGTTGCTCGTATCACGCCCGCCAAAAGCAGTAATTAACTGGGTCTGCTGATTATAATTTATAACAGCTGCTTCCAGGGCAACATCATTATAATTTGTTTTAGCCTGACCGTATAAAATGAATTGTTTAGAAGGAATTAATAAAACCGCAGAATCAGATGCAGAATAATGCACGGGCGCATCCAAAGAATCTCTTGAAAGCGTTAGGGTATCTATTACCTGGATTCTTTTAATAGTATCTCCGGGTTTGCGAATAGTATCTTTTCTTAAAGATGTATCCGTTTTTAAAACGACAGGGACCCTTTTTGTTGTTGTTTTTAAAGGTGTTGTATCGGCTGTTAAGGTTTTGAAAAATTGATTTGCAGGAACATACTTTGCGCTAATTTGAAACGTCTTAGTGAACAGGAGAAGCACTGCTATGGTTATCAGTAGTTTTTTTATTTTAACTTTACACAGTTGGCTCATAAGAAGTGAACAAAAATAGCTGTAAAGCGTTAAACTATCCCCTGTTTACTCCTAACGAAAAGTGAATATGAACAAAAAATCAATCTTAAGCTTTGGCGGCGCATTAGCGGTGTTTATTTTTTCCGCTTTTACAATTCTTCCGCATAAAACTGTAAAAAACACTTTACGCACTATTATTATTGATGCCGGTCACGGAGGCCCTGATCATGGTGCAAAAGGAAGATATAGTGATGAAGCAACGCTGAATTTGCAACTCGCCCTGAAGTTGGGTAAGAAGTTACAGGAAGCCCTTCCCGACTGCAAAATAGTTTATACCCGTACAGATGAATATCTTCCTGGCAACCTTAATGATAAAAATGTTGCTAACCGCTTAAGAGCTAAAATTGCTAATGAATCGAAGGGAGATTTGTTCATAGCTATTCACGTAAACTCTATGCCCGATCATTACAAGAGAGTTCGCGAGGGTTACAGAGAAGAAACCTACTATACTTATAAGGGAAAAGGAAAAAAGAAAAAGAAAGTTGCACATACCCGTACGGTGCCTAATTATGTAAATGTAAAAATACAGGAAACGATAAGCGGAACGGAAACCTATATATGGGCAACCGGGAAAAATGAATCAAAAAAACAGTTTGTCAGAAACGAGAGTGAAGAAATGGGTGGAAGCGAATTAGCAGATTCCGATTATAAATATTTCGAGTCGCCTGAAGCTAAAATATTTGCGAGTATAAAAACCAAGCAATATTTCGAGAATAGTAAAATGGTAGCACAGTTTGTAGAGGATGAGTTATCTCAATCGGGCCGGCCCACCTGGGGAGTTAAACAAAGGGATTATGAGGGTATCTGGGTACTACAGGCTACAGCAATGCCTAGTATATTAGTTGAAACAGGTTTTATCTGCACACCTGATGATGAAGATTACCTGAACAGTGCCAGTGGCCAGGAACAAATTACAGAGTCTATAAAAAAGGCCGTAGTAAAATATAAGGCTACCCTGGAAAGTAAGTCTGAAAATCGTCTTGGTTTGAAATAATAACCAGTAAATTAAATTTGAAAGCTATAAGTTGAGAGATCAGTTTATAGTTTTTTTTGTGCTTGTCCCTATGGTTAACCTCTGCATTTTAAAAACCTTACTTTTGCCTCACCGGAAGCTGGCGTGGCATAATGATTGTTTTCATTATCAAGCGATTACCACCATTTTTGCCGAAAACGACAAAAGATTATAGATGAGAATTTCAAATGAAACAAAGATCGGAGCGCTAACTGCAGTATCCATCGCTTTACTTATTCTTGGTTTTAATTTTCTGAAAGGGAAAAACCTGTTTGCTAAGGGACACATTATCTATGCAAAATATAAGGATACCAAAGGCCTGATGCCCTCCTATCCTGTTATGATCAATGGTTTCCAGGTAGGTAGTATTCAGGAAATCCAGGAAGGAGATAAATATCTAAGAAATATCATAGTATCTATAAAACTGAAAGAGGATTATAAAATCCCTGTTAATTCAGTAGCTGTAATTAAAAATAATCCACTGGCAACATCAAGTATCGATATTGTACTTGGCAATAGTCCTGCTTATCTTAAGAACAGGGATACGGTAAATACACTGGATGCGGATGCTGGTATGTTTGGCGAGCTGACAAGTAAAATTGGCCCTGTAGCCGATCAACTGCAGTTAACCTTAAAAAGCCTTGATTCAGTTTTAAAAAATGTGAATACAGTGTTTGACCTGGGTACAAAAACCAATCTTCAAAAAATCGTTGCCAACCTTGCCCTGGTAAGCAACAGTCTTGTAACATCTGCAAGTTCTTTAAACGCTTTACTTGATCCCAAAAACGGAAGTCTCTCTAAAACAGCCAATAACTTAAATGCAATTACAGGTACTGTTAATGCTAATAGTTTTCATCTGGTAAGTGCTTTGGAGAATATGGATAAGGCATCGAAAGGTTTAGCAGAAGCAGATATAAAAGGTACTATTGGGAAATTAAACGGCACCGCAGATCAATTAAACCTTGCTATTAAAAAACTGAACTCAAATGAAGGTTCGATGGGTGCTTTGCTAAACGATAAAACGCTTTATAATAATTTAAACAGTTCAGCCCGGAGTCTTAATATTTTAATGGATGATATACGGGCAAATCCTAAACGTTACGTAAGTCTTAATTTTTCTCTTATAGGAGGCAAAAAGAAGAATGAGCCCTATATTACTGCTCCTTTAATGGATACAGTGAAACCGGTGAAAAAGTAAAATGAAAACATCTCTCTTTCTATATTTCTGCCTGTTTATTTTAACGGCAGTTCCTTCCTTTATTTTTGCCCAGGCCCCTGCTGATACAACAAAGAAAAAAGAAATTCATATAGTAAAAGCTGAGCGTTTGCATTTTGAAGAGCGGGACACTTCAGGACAATTTCAATCTCTGGCAGGAGACGTTGTTGTACGGCAGGAAAATACAACTTTCACATGTGACAGCGCCGTCATCAATAAAAAACTAAATATACTGGAAGCCTTCGGGCATGTGCATATTAATGATGCTGATAGCATTCATACCTATACTGACTATCTAAAATATTTAGGAAATGAAAAAAAAGCCTACCTAAATAAAAATGTAAGACTTACCGATGGTAAAGGTGTTCTTACCACACCTGAGCTGGTTTATGATTTATCTACGAAGATCGGGACCTACTTTAATGGCGGCAAACTTGTTTCCGGTAAAACGGTTCTTACAAGTACGGAGGGTTCTTATTACGGCGAAACGAAAGATGTTTACTTTAAAAAGAAAGTGGTGCTTAATAATCCTGATTATCATGTTAAGACAGACACCCTGCTGTATAATCTAAATTCTGATGTAACCACTTTTGTAACCCAAACAGAAATAATAAACGGTACAACCAGGATTCTTACTTCGGATGGTTATTTCGATCATAAAAACAACAAATCATATTTTGCAAAGCGACCTGTTATCAGGGATGGATGTACTTTATTAATCGCTGACGAAGTGGTGAATGAAGGACAATCGGGATTTGGTGAAGCCAATGGAAATGCATTCTTCCAGGATAGTTGCCAGGGTGCTACCCTTTTATCAAACAACATAAAATTCAACCGGAATAATAATTCGGTCCTTGCTACACAAAAACCTATAGCTATTTTAACGCAAAATAAAGATTCATTATTTATTGCTGCAGATACTTTGTTTTCAGGTAAGCTTACAGATTTGATTAGCAGAAAGGTTTCTGTTATAACCGATTCAACTTATCATTTACCTGATATTACAAAGGACTCAAATGCTAATCGTTATATAGAGGCGTATTCGCATGTAAAAATTTATTCTGATTCTATGCAGGCAATTGGTGACAGCCTTTTTTATTCAGGGCGTGATTCCACATTTCGTTTGTTTAAGAATCCGGTAATCTGGGCGCAGGAAAACCAGATTACCGGTGATACGATTTATCTCTTTACAAAAAATAAAAAACCAGGCAGGATATATGTTTTTGAAAATGCGCTGGCAATAAACAGGGTAAGCGGAGAATTTTATAACCAGATAAAAGGAAGAACACTGAATGGCATTTTCAAAAATGGAGATATAGAATTATTCCGTGCAAAAGGAAATGCAGAAAGCATTTACTACGGACAGGATGAGAACAACCGTTTTATTGGTGTCAATAAAGCAAATTCAGATGTTATTAATACTTTTTTTGTCAATAGAAAACCCCACAGGGTTTCTTTCCTTGCAGACGTAGAAGGCGACTCTTTCCCCATGGGCCAGGTAAATCACAAAGACATCAGGTTGAAGGGTTTTAAAGTTTTGGATGCAGAAAGGCCAAAGTCTAAATTTGATCTCTTCGGCAACTAAAAGATTTAAATGAAATTTTTCTTCCCGGCATTCCTGCGAACAAAATTCCTGGATCCATTTGAAGAGTTTTTAGAAGACAGCAAATCAATTGGAATTGTATTGTTGACTTTTACATTTATTTCCCTTCTCCTGGCTAACCTGTTTCCATCTTATCATTTCTTCTGGCAAAAAAAGTTTCACTTTCTTTCGGGCACTCATTTTCCTGGTTCACTTGCTGACTGGATTAATGATGGATTAATGACTGTATTTTTTTTTACGGTAACGCTGGAAATCCGGTATGAAATTATTTCGGGGGAGATGGCTTCATTTTCAAAATCTTTACTTCCGGTCGGTGCAGCCGCAGGCGGAATGATTGTACCTGCTGTTATTTATTGTCTTTTCAATCTGCATACTCCCTATAAAAATGGCTGGGGAATTCCTATGGCTACTGATATCGCTTTTTCTATAGGCGTTTTATCTCTGTTAGGAAAGCGGGTACCATTATCATTAAAAATATTCCTTACTGCACTTGCCATTATAGATGACTTAGGAGCGATAATAGTTATTGCGATATTTTATGGTGGAAAAATAAACTTGCTTTTTCTGCTGGGTAGTATTGTACTGGCAGTTTTTATTTTTTTATTATATAGCAGGGTAAAGAAAATGAATGTAATTTTTTTTATTACAGCGATTATAGTTTGGTATTGTATGTATAATTCCGGTATCCATGCAACGATTGCCGGTGTACTACTTGCTTTTTGCGTTCCGCAAAAGTCTCTTCATAAATTTCAATCCCGTGTTCATAATACTGTTTACTTTTTTATTCTGCCGTTATTTGTAATGGCCAATACAGCCATTCTTTTGCCATCGGTTAATTTTAGATTATTAGGAGGATCATTAAGCCTCGGAATTATTGCAGGTCTTTTCATTGGCAAACCCCTGGGAATTATTTCTTCAGTTTACCTCCTCAAAAAAATCAAACTTGCCACCTTCCCTTCAGGTTGCAGTTCCAGGCAAATGGCAGGTGCAGGTTTACTAGCGGGAATCGGTTTTACAATGTCTATTTTTATTGCCAATCTTGCCTTTACGAACGAGGTTCGGGATGCAGCAAAAGTTTCGGTATTAATAGCATCTTTCCTGGCTATGTTCACAGGCTTTTTTTGGCTGAGATCAGCTAAAAATATATCTTAACCACTTCTGCAACCTGATTGCTATGCTGAAAAAAGAAAGACAAGCGTATATAACGCAGCAAATAAATATTCACAATAAAGTACTTTCCAGCGATCTCTGTACACAAATGAATGTGTCTGAGGATACGATTCGCAGGGATCTCCAGGAATTATCCGAAGAAGGGAAATTAATTAAAGTACATGGCGGCGCATTATCGCATTCTTTTCATTTTACACTCCAGAATGGGAATATCTATTCACTCCCGGAAAAAAAGATCATTGCGCAGAAAGCACTGACCCTGATCAAAGATGGAATGCTGATTTTGCTTTCAGGAGGAACCACTATAAGAGAACTTGTAAAAGCCCTTCCGCCGGGATTAAATGCAACATTTATTACAGTAAGTATTCCCACCGCACTCGAGTTGTTGAATCACACGAGCAGCGAGGTAATTTTTGTAGGGAATAAAATCCTGAAAAGTGCCCAGATCGCCGTTGGAGCTGAAGTAGTGAATAAACTCGCTAATGTTAAAGCTGATCTCTGTTTCCTTGGCACTAACAGTATTCATGCTACAGAAGGCATTACAGATATGGACTGGGAAATTATTGAAGTTAAGAAAGCACTGATAACCAGCTCCCAAAGAACCGTTTCACTCGCCATTTCAGAAAAACTAAATACTGTACAAAAGCTTAAGGTTTGCGACCTTGATTCTTCCCACACAATTATTACAGAACGGCATCCTGACGACCCTTTATTCGAAGAATATCGCCGGCTGGGTTTAAGCATTTTATAATGCAGCTTTTTTCAGGATTTAATTGCCTTTAGCCGACCATATTGCAGAAAATTGCATCAATTGTCGAAAAAAATGTGAGAAAGTTTTATTTAATTCGCACTAATTCGTATTAATAAAACTTTAACATTGTACTTTTAAAGCCGGCTGCGGTTTTTTGCAGTTTTTTACAACCAAATCTACTGATATGAGAAAATTTGCTTGCTTCCTGATTTTCGCATGCGCCCTGTTTGCTTCCCTGCCGGGATGGACACAGCAAGGACGAATTACTGGTACAGTAATCAGTGATACCGGACCTTTAGAAGGCGTTACTATAACTAATACCGCCACTCAACAACGTACTGGCACAAACAAGGCCGGATTCTTTTCGATATCCGCTGCAAGAGGACAAACTCTTGTTTTTAGTTTTGTTGGGTTTGATACTAAAGAGGTAGTAATAGGAAACGATAATTCAATAAGTGTTTCTCTTACCTCCAGTCAAAACGTATTAAATGATGTGGTGGTCGTTGGTTATGGCACTCAGCGAAAAGCTAATCTTACCGGCGCTGTGAGTACCGTAGATGTAGCTAAAGCTTTTGGAAGTAAACCTTTGAGTGATCCTACAAAAGCTTTGCAGGGCGTCGTTCCCGGATTAACGATATTATATGGAAATGGCGGGTTAACAGCAGGTGCTGCAATTAACATCCGCGGCGTAGGATCTGTAAACGGTACAGGAAGACCTTTAATCCTGGTTGACAATGTTCAAACAGATGATCTTTCTGTTATCAATCCAAATGATATAGAAAGTATTTCTGTTTTAAAAGATGCTGCTTCAGCTTCAATTTATGGTGCGAGGGCAGCATTTGGTGTTGTTCTTATCAAAACAAAAACCGGTAAAAAGAATCAAAAGCCAGTTGTTTCTTACAATAACTATTTCTCCTGGAATACGCCTACTGTGTTACCAAATTTTGCTGACCCGGTTGCCGAACTAGATGCATTAAATGCAGCTGGAATAAGAGCAGGAACATCCTCTCCGGAAACATTCGGAATGAACCTCGTTAAATTAAGAGCAGGTATTCAGAACTGGGAGCAAAAATATGCTGGCACCAATAC
Organism: Chitinophagaceae bacterium; assembly: GCA_028288595.1. Lineage (GTDB taxonomy): Bacteria > Bacteroidota > Bacteroidia > Chitinophagales > Chitinophagaceae > JAQBNK01. The sequence continues at coordinate 3,392 of JAQBNK010000182.1, read as the reverse complement.
AGGAACAGTGATGGTTAAGGGCGAAGACTGGAATATTGATCCAAGTGATGGAAGAACCTATTTCTACAAGGTATGGGATCCAAAAAAAGAAATACTGAACAAATACACGCACTCAATGCAACATAACATCAGTGTGCAGGGAGGTAGCGAAAGCTTATCATATTACATGTCAGGTGCTTTCAGTTCTGATGATGGTATTATAAAAATGAACCCGGAGAAAGTTAATAAATACAATTTCACGCTTGGTCTTAATTCAACAGTAAATAAATGGCTGGACCTGAGTGCGAAAACTATGTACAGAAACTTCAGGTATGATTATCCTTTCCAATATCAAGATTACTGGTATTATTTCTGGCGTTGGGGTGCCTATTTCCCTTATGGTACTTACCAGGACAAATATTTCCGTGTAAACTCCGCATATCTTAATGATGCAAGCAGAGCGAACATCACAGATAATTATCAGAGAGTTGATTTTGGCGCAACTATAAAAATTAACCAGCACTTTAATATCAGGGCAGATTATACAATAGGCAGAGATAATTCATTGCGTCACGAATCCGGTGGTCCTGTTGTAGCATGGGATTTCTGGACCGCGGGAGTATTAGCACTCTCTGATATTGCATCAGCTACAACAAACCAGGTGACATATACAGAAGGAAGGCTACTTGTAAATACGCTGAATGCTTATGGTACTTATCAAAACACATTTGGGAAAAGGCATAATGTAAAAGTAATTGCAGGTGTTAACTCTGAAAAGGATGAGAATATTAACTTCCTTGCAAGAAAAGCCGGATTGCTTGATCCCAGTCAGGCAGAAATAGGTTTAACCTATGGCGCCGCCACAGTATCTACTACTGGTTCAGGTGTACCGAATGGCTGGAGCACTAATGGCCATGGTAAACAAGCTTTTGCCGGGTATTTTGGAAGAATTAACTATGATTACAAAGGCAAATATTTACTAGAGTTGAATGGTCGTTATGACGGTTCTTCTGCATTTTCTCCGTTGGACCGCTGGGCGTTTTTCCCTTCAGCATCAGTGGGATACCGTTTGAGCGAAGAAAACTTTATGCAATCTGCCAAACCAATTATCTCTGATCTTAAAATCCGCGCCTCGTACGGAACCTTAGGAAATCAGGATGTTGGAGGTAATTATTACTTACGTACAATGAACGGAGGACAAGGTAATTGGCTCGATAATTCAGGTACTTATGTACAATATATAACACAACCTACCGCCGTAGCTAATGCACTTGAGTGGGAAAAAGTAACAACACGTGACCTCGGAGTTGATTTACGTGTTCTGAAAAATCACCTTGGCGTTACTTTCGATTGGTATGAGCGTAACACTGAAGGAATGATTCAATCTACAAGTGTTCCTTCAACTTTTGGAACCGGCGGACCTAAAATAAATGCTGGCAACTTTCGTAACAGAGGTTTTGAAATAACATTGGATGGTAATTATTCAGTAAATAAAAATCTCCAGTTATACGCAACAGCAAGTTTATCTGACGGTAAAACTGTTTTCACAAAATGGAGTAATCCAAACCAGTCGATTTCTACCGCCTTTAACTATGAAGGCAAAACTTATGGAGAGATATGGGGATTTGTGACCGATGGATATTTTGCTGATGCAAACGACGTAACCAAATCCGCCAGCCAAAAGACATTACAAAGCGGAAACTTTGTTTTTGGTCCGGGTGATATAAAATATAAAGATTTGAATGGTGACGGAAAGATTGATGGTGGTAAAATGACTTTGGCTGATCATGGTGATCTGCAGGTAATTGGTAATACTCAACCTCGTTACCAGTATAATGCAAGAGTTGGTGGAAACTGGAAGAATTTTGATTTTGATGTATTCATCCAGGGTGTAGGCAAACGCAGCATGTGGGCCATTGGTCAAAATATTTTACCGTTATGGCAAAGCACGGATATCTTATTTGAAAATCAATTGGATTATTGGACACCTTCAAACACAAATGCGAAATATCCCGCGTTATATCCGGGAAGTCAAACCGGGACTGTTGCAGGGCTGCAATCCGGGGGAAATAACTTTTATCCACAGTCTAAATATATTTTGAACCTTGCTTATTGCAGGCTGAAAAATGTAACGATTGGTTATAGTCTGCCAGATAAATTCCTGGGCAGATACAATATTCAGAAAGTACGGATATATGTTTCTGGTGAAAACCTCGGAGAGATATCAAAAGTAGGAGTACCGATGGATCCTGAAATTACTGAAGGATTCAGTGGTACTTCAATAGGCAGAACATTTCCGTTTATGAGATCGTATTCATTTGGTGTTCAACTTTCTCTTCGCTAAAACTGAAAATAAACTATTATGAAATTCAAAAATATATTGTTATACCTTCTGCTAATGGCTGTAATCGGAGCCGGCATAGGATGTAAGAAATTCGTCGATGTTACTTACCCGGATACCTTAACTGACCCGGGCTTCTGGAAAACTGAAAATAGTGTCAGGTCTTATAGTTGGGAATTCTATAACATGTTTAACGGTTTTGGTAATGGAACAAGCACCAGCGGAGACTTTTATTTTTCATCTTTTTCAGATGACCAGGCTCCTGGTACGTTTACTCAATATGCACAAACAACCGCATCCACAAACGGAAACTGGTTTTTTGGATACGTTAGAAAAGCCAATATTTTGCTTGAACGTGTAGATGATGTTGCGATGCCAGATGAAGCGAAAAATCACTGGAAGGGAGTGGCTCATTTTTTCAGAGCCATGCAATATTTCCAGCTGATACAAACATTTGGAGGAGTGCCATGGTTAAGTCGGTCTCTGGACATTTCGGATTCAACTCAAATATACAAGCCGAGGGATTCGCGTCAGCTGGTTATGGATAGCGTTTTGGCAGATATTAATTTTGCAATTGCAAACCTTCGCCAGACCGACCTCACTAATACAGTTAATAAAGATGTGGCATTGGCATTAAAAGCACGTATTTGTCTGTTTGAAGGAACATACAGGAAATATCATACGGAGCTCAGTCTGGCAGATGCTGATAAGTTTTTGCTGGCTGCAAAAGATGCTGCTGCTACACTTATGGCAAAATCATATTCTTTGAATTCGAATTATCTCGCAGCATACAATTCGGATAATCTTGCAACAGACGCAAATGAAGTGTTACTATATAAACGATATGAATCTGGCACATTGATGCATTCAACAATCGCCTATTTATATAGCAGTACGGTTCTTGCGGGACTTACAAAATCTGCGGTTGAATCTTATTTGTGTTTGGATGGTAAGCCCATTACTGTTTCACCTTTATACCAGGGTGATAACGGAATTACCAATGTAGTTGCAAATCGTGATAAAAGATTGCTTTACACAATAGATAGCACCAATTTGTACTATAAAGGTCATG
>JAQBNK010000107.1 GCA_028288595.1 Chitinophagaceae bacterium | reverse complement strand
GCAGAAGCCTTGCGATTTTATATAATAAGGGACTCCGCTTATTTTGCAATGAACAACATTGAAAAAACAAGGTTATTTCAGAGTCTTGCTTTTAATGAAAACGACAGGCAATTAAAACTGGAAAGAGAAAAGCAAAAAGCCCGGGAAGAAAGAAAACAAAACCTGGAATATGCTGCTATTGCATTTGGGCTTATTATGTTTTTTATCCTGTTTCTATTATTAAGTCGGAGTATCATTACCAATACGAAGGTGATCGAGTTTCTTGGAGTGATAGCTTTATTAATAGTATTTGAATTTCTCAACTTATTGCTGCACCCATTTTTAGAAAGAGTTACCAATCACTCACAGGTACTTATGCTGCTGGCATTGGTGTGTGTTGCTGCATTGCTGGTGCCTGCCCATCATCGATTACAAAAATGGATAACCAAAATAATGGTGGAGAAAAATAAAAACATAAGATTGGAGGCAGCTAAAAAAACTATTCAACAATTGGGAGGATAAAATTTATTACATATGAAAAAAATAATTTTTATACTTTTTATATTGACAGGAAGCTTTTCATTTGCCCAAAGAATAAAGATTGACAGCATTCTGAAATTGATCGCTTTTCCTAAAAACGATACTACTACGGCAAAGTACTATAACAGGCTGTCAAACTATTATAATAACAAAGCTTCAGATTCCGCTTTATTTTACAGCAATAAGGGTTTGGCATTGTCGCAAAAATTGCATTGGTTACCCGGTGAAGCCCGCAGCCTCACGGAGCAGTACCGCTACTACTACAGGAAAGAGAACCACCCGAAAGCATTATCGCTGGCACTAACTGCGCTGAGGCGCTATGAAGAATTAAAGGATACCGCCGGAATGATCGGCTGCCTCATTTATATAGGTGATCTCTATTCGGGTGAAGAGGATTACGAAAGAGCAATCACTTATGCAAAGCAGGCTTACCTATTTGCCCGGCTTACTAAAAATAATCTAATGACCGAGATAACTGCTCACAATATAGGGTCGGGTTATGCTTCACTTAAAGTGGCTGATTCTGCATTGATCTATTTACAGGAAAGCTATGTGTATGCCACGCAGGACACTTCCTATTTAAAAAAGATCGGATTTGCATTTGCTTTCAGAGGTTTAGGGCGGGCTCAGTTACTGCTGAAGAACTATACACTGGCCCTGTCGTATTTTCAAGTGAGCCTGTCTCATGCGCTTAATTCACCAAGGGATCAGGCTCGTGACCTGCTTCCCGAGATTCAGTGGTATTTGTCTCACACATTTAACCTTACAGGACAGACCGATTCAGCCCTTATCTATGCTGAAAAATCGCTGGTTTCTGCCAATGAAACAACAAGGTCTGTATTTAAACTTAAAGCCCGCAGCCTGCTTGCAGAGCTGTATATGGGAAAGGACAATGATAAGGCCGTACAGTATTTTAAGCTGGCTTCTGACCTGCGGGATAGCCTTTTTACTTCTAAACGAAAAGCAGAAATGTCAGCCCTCACCGTCAATGAAGCGGAGAGGCAAAATGAAATACTACAGCAAAAGCAAAGCGAACTAAAGGAACGGAAGAATAATCTTCAATATGCCGCAATAGTAATTGCACTTATTGCTTTTATAATTCTGTTCCTTCTGCTCAGCCGCAGCATAATGGTAAAAACAAATTTTATAGAGTTCTTCAGTGTGCTGGGTTTACTTGCAGTATTTGAATTTATTAATCTTTTAATTCATCCTTACTTGGCTCATGCAACAAATGATTCGCCTGTGTTAATGTTGCTTGTATTAATTGCTATTGGTGCCCTGCTTATTCCATTACATCATAAACTGGAGAAATGGATAACCAAAATAATGGTGGAGAAAAATAAAAAGATCAGATTGGAAGCGGCCAGGAAAACTATTGAACAACTGGAAGGGCAAAATTAATTAACTGATATGAAAAAAATATTTTTCAGCTTACTTCTTTACAGTTTATCAGCAAATCTTCTCGCTCAGGATTTCAAAGCCGATAGCTTATTAAAAATTATAGCAAGTTCAATGAATGATGGCGTAAGGATTGATGCCATGACTGATCTGTTCGATTCATATGAATCCCATTCTACCGATTCGAATATGTTTTATGCACGCAAAGTTTTGGAAATAGGACAGCAAAGAAAAATAAATAGTTTAGAATCTGTTGGGTATGCTGAGGTAGGATATACTTTTTATCGTTTAGACAATAAAGCGAAAGGATATGAATACGTTTTGAAGGGGTTGAAAATCGCGGAGCCGGATAACAATCCCAGAGTGATGGGAGCTATGTACTTACTGCTGGGTAATTTTAAAACCGGCAAGGCAAAGATTTTTGATTATAAAAAAGCTGTTGCTTTATGGCAAAGTGCCGGAGATTCTAAAAATTATGGTTTAACCAATTTAGCGAAAGCATATATAGAAACAGGGCAATTTGACTCAGCTCTTATTTGTGCTACCATGGCATACGAAGCAGCAAGAAGAGTAAAATATGATGTTGTTATACCTTATATTCTTCTCGAATTAGGGCAGATACACGAAGGTCTTAAAAACCCTGCCCTTAGTGTTACTTATTATCGATTAGCATTGGACGATGCAAAAGCTAAACATTCAAACCGCTTACTGCGAAATGCTTATTTACGGCTTGCCGGATTCTATAAAAACACAGGAGTTGCTGATTCTAATTTCTTTTATTCTAAAAACGCATATGACATTTCCAGTTCAGAGACGATCAGTTGGGTCATTACGCCAGCTTATTCTTTATATGAAATATATTCCAAACAAAATAAAATTGATAGTGCCCTTAAATATTTGCTTACTTATACTTCCGCTAAAGATAGTTTGAACACTATCCAGGAAGTGCAAAAAATGCAAAGCCTCGATTTTGCTGAACAATTAAGGCAGCAGGAAATTGTTGTCGCAGAATTAAAATTAAAGGAAGAAAGAAAACAAAACATTCAATATGCGGCAATCGCTATTACACTAATCACATTTATAATTCTATTTCTTCTGCTCAGCCGCAGCATAATTGTAAAAACAAAATTTATAGAGTTCTTTGGTGTGCTGGGTTTACTTGCATTGTTTGAATTTATTAATCTTTTTATTCATCCTTACTTAGCTCATGCAACAAATGATTCGCCTGTGTTAATGTTGCTTGTATTAATTGCTATTGGTGCCCTGCTTATTCCACTGCATCATAAACTGGAGAAATGGATTACAAAAATAATGGTAGAGAAAAATAAGAAGATAAGGCTGGAGGCTGCAAAGAAAACGATTCAACAACTGGAAGGATAAATAATCATGTAAGCATATCAAACTATGATGACTGCGGGTAATACAAATAACGCTAGTTTAGTTTAGCGCTTTGATGGTTAATAGCTGCAAAAAGGCATTTCTATCTTCTTTGCCCGGTTCACTGTAGTCATTGTCCATTTCAATGGTTATGCTTATTGGCCCATCCAGGTCGTTTTCAAAAGAAAACTCCTTGTCTTCAAGGTCCGCATTCAGGTAATAACTGCCAATCTTTTTACTATTGCAATAGAGAATAAGATGGGGATAGTCATTTTTTGCCATTTGGCCCTGAGCTGTAATCACCAGCCTATATTTTCCTTTGGGCAGTGTGAGTTCGCCAGTTTTTACTGATCCGCTGTATAGTGCAAGCAGATGCTGATCGGCCAGAACAGCCCCTCCGATGAACTGGTCATACTTTACCTGTATCCACTTCGCCTTCGATACATCCCTACGCACATAGAGTTGCGCCCAGGCGTCATAAAATTGTTTTTGTTGAACAACCTGGTAGGCACTATCCAAGCTTGCTTTTGTATTTTCATCAGGCATTTTTTCACCCTGCGCCCCGACAAGCCAAAAGCCTTCAAGGCGATACTTGACAGAACTTTTTAGCCGGATCGAATCAAAGAGTCCTGCAGCAGGTTCGGTTAACAAAGCCGCTTTTGAACCGCCCTTTTCGAGATAATAGCTTTGCTGCCACCAGGTTTTGTTGTTTACGATGGGATAGTTTTCCTTGTTTTCTTTTATCACATAGGAAGTCATTTCCCGGAACTGGGATTTGCTCACGGAGGAGTAATATTTTCTAACAAAAAGAAAGTCTGCAAGTGTTAACACCAAAAAAAGCGTAAGTAAACAATATCTAAGTAACGGATATCGAATCAGCTGAAAAGCGTAGGTAATAAGTAAAATAAAAGCAGGTAAAACAATAATTCCGTACCGGGGATAAAGCATCGATACGACCAGTAAGGAGCGCAGGTAAGGGATCAGCAGGCTTACAAAGATCCAGGACAGTAGCAGAAGAAAAGAAAAAGGCAAAGTATTCCTCTTGAGTGGTCCATCTTCTTTCTTAGCGTAAAGCAGCACATGTGCGACATAGAAAAAGACCAGCAGCAGCAGCAGCGGCTTTATGCTTTCCACCTTTCCGAAGTACTCAAAGAAGTAATCCTGCAAGAAACTCGAAGGAACAGCGGTGATCCAAAAGGACTTAATCTTTAACTGTTCAATAAAGTAAGGTATCCAGGGAAGATAAAGAACGGTAACAATGGACGCACTGATTAAAAAGAATTTAAAAAGTGTCGTTCTTTCTTTTCCCTTTTCCTGTAATAAAAAAATCACTGCCAAAAAAACCTGTGAGGCTAGCACGAACAAACCGTAGTAATGACTATAGACCAGCAAAGCCGAAAACAAACCATATTGTATTGCCATTTTTCTTGATGGCAGTTTAATCAGCCGGATAAAATAACAATACGAAAGTGCTGAAAACAAAAAAGCAAAAATATAATCCCTTGCTTCCTGGGAGTATTCTATATTATAAGGGTTTAAAGAGCAAATCAGTGCTGCCATCAACCCTAACTGCCTGCCACCGATCTCTTTCGCCAGTAGATACATTGCGCCAACGCTTGCTGTGCCGGCGAGGGCAGAAGGGAGGCGTGCTGCAAAGGCGTTATGGCCAAAAAGCGTAAAAGATATCCTCTCTATAATGAAGGCAAACGGGGGATGCTGGTCGCAACATTTTAGATAAGCAAAAAGTTCTTTCCATGAAATCCGTGGCGAGGCTTCATTCATCGTGTGAAGTTCATCAAGCCAGAGGCTTTGAAAGTTTAGATAGATAAGGCGCAACACCAGCGCAAGCAGTAAGATGGTATATAGTGGTAAAGCATTACGCTGTGGTCTCCACTGCATCGATGATGGGCTTGCGTTGAAGAGAATAAATTTCTTTATAGGAACGGGCATTTTGTTGGTAGGTGAGATTAAGCAAAAGTACGCCGATGATAAAAAAGCCAATGGAGATAACAGCCAGTATAAGGAGGCTTACTGCCAGGGTGCTGAACCATCCGAGAATAGCTTCATGGGAAATGAACTTTTGGTAAAAAATATTGATCATCAATCCTGCAAAAAGAATCATATTGAAAATAAAAAGCCTTAAAAAAAGCATAAGCAGGTCTTCTGCAAATTCAATCATTGACCGGAAGGCGTGTAGTAAAAGTCCCTTTGATCCCATCTTTGATTTGCCATTGAGCCGTTTACCTCTGTTGTAAATGATTTGAGTGGAACTCGCCTTTTGTTTTAGGAGGTAAGCCGGGAAGTGTACAAAGGATGTTGCTTGTATACGTTCCAATATATTTCGGTTAATAAGGCAGTAATTGCCAAAGTCGATTCGTTTGCCGGTAACCAGTTTAAATAAAAGCCGGTAGAAAAAATAACCGATGCGAAACGACAGGCCTTCTGCCCTTTTACCCCTGCTTACTTTTACAATCTGGTGGCTTCGTTGCTGAACAAGTAAGGGAATCGCCCTGGGATCATCTTCTCCGTCACAATCCATAACAATCACCTGTTCGGCTTTTGCTCTGTGTGCATACAATAACCCTTGATATATGGCGCCCTGGTGGCCTACATTAAACTTTAATTGTAAAACGGTAAGGGAAAGATTGGGGGCAGCAAAACAAAAGTGTTGAAGTATGTCTCCCGTATGGTCCTGCGAACAATCATTTACAACAACGACTTGAAACTGGTGGTTGAGATGTTCCACCGCTTTTTCCAAATCATGTAAAAACAGGCTGATGCTGTCTGCTTCATTAAAGCAGGGGGAAACGACGTAAAAAAGCTGTGGGGAAATGGGAGCAATTTTATATGCAGTCGTAGCTAGTGTTTTTTTCTCCAAGAAGGCCAGGTTTAATAGTCCCTTAGCTTACATACGCTGATATCAGGTTTTGGTTGCCTGAAATAACAGCGTCTTAGTCGCAAGAACAAAAAGCCAGGTAAATGGACATTCAAAAAAAATTAAGCGATTGGTAATACCCTACCGCTTAAATATCCGTAGTTAATCTTGCTTCAGGTTTTTAACCGGTGAGGTCATAGCCGCTTTCAATGCCTGCGTTCCTACGGTTAACGTAGCTACCAGGATGGCAATAAAGGCCGCTAGTCCAAAGATCGAAATGTCTTGTGTGATACGATAAGAAAAGTCGGTTAGCCAGCTACTCATAATCCGCCAGGCAATTGGTGTAGCAATCAGTAGTGAAATAAATACCAGTTTGATCAATTCCAAAGTTAACATCATTGCGACACGCATACTGCTTGCCCCGAGGACCTTTCGAATACTGATTTCTTTGCGGCGACGTTGCGCAGCATATGCCGCCAGTCCCAATAGTCCCAAACAGGCAACAGATACTGCCAGGCCCGTAAATACAGACAAAAGACTTTTAAGTTTTCTTTCTGCTTCATACATTTTTTGAAATGTATCATCTAAAAAAACGTAATCTAAAGGATAGTCCGGTGAAAACTTATTCCATATCTGCCGGATTTGTTGAATTGAACTTTCCATCTTGTCACCTGACAACTTAACGGCCACCTTTGAAGCGGCAGGCGGATAAATCATCATTACGACGGGCTCAATTTTATCATGCACACTCTTATAGTGAAAGTCTTTAACGACTCCAACAATACTTCCCGATTTCAAAGAATCCTGATTTCGCCATGTAGGCCATGATATTCGTTTTCCGATAGCGGACTTTGCATTTTGCAAGCCCATAGCAGTAACAGCGGTTTCATTAATTATGAATGCATTGTCGGCATCCGTAGGAAGTTTGTCGTTAAAGTTTCTGCCTTGCAGTATGTTCAATCCTAATGTGGGGATGTACTGCGCATCGGCCATTAGAAGCACTGACTTTACCTTTGTGTTAGTACCTGTAACGGTAATTTCTCCATCTCCAAACGCATCCCCGGGAAAGCCATAACCAACCGATACGCCTTTAACCGACGATATTTCACTTAGCTCATTTTTAAATGTATTTGCGTTATTGCGCATGGTCTTGCCGCGCATGCTAAATAATAATACCTGGTCATCATTGAATCCAAGATCCTTGGACTGCATATAATTCACCTGTTTTATTACCGTAATCGAGCAAATAATCAGCAAGACAGACAGTGCGAATTGAACGACAACCAGGCTATTACGAACCCATGGCACGGAACGGTTCCTTTGACCGGTTTCATGCCCTCCTTTGAGAACATCTGCAGGACGAAATTTTGACAGGGCAATTGCGGGGTAAGCACCTGCAAGCAGGGCCACTGTTATTATCAAGCCGATAATAGCAGCGACCATCCGCGGGGAAAACAAGGCATTCACTGACAGGTCTTTTCCGGCAAACCAATTCAAACCGGGTAGCGCAATAAAGGCCAGTGAAACAGCGACAATGGTACTGAATATAATAATCAAAAGACTCTCGAACATAAATTGCATAAAGAGGTGACTTCTGTCAGCTCCCAATGTCTTCTTAATACCCACTTCTTTGGCCCGCTGGAGTGATCGTGCAGTAGAAAGATTGATAAAATTAAAAGAGGCGATTAGCAGGATGAACAATCCGATGGCAAGCAAAGCATTTACATAAGTAATATTACCTCTCTCGCTCACATCATATTTAAAGTCCGCAGCGTATAGATGAATTTTCTGCAGGGGTTGAAAGTGCGCCGTAAAGACTGTTCCTTTTTCCTTGTTAACCGAAGCGTTAACGTAAGGTTGAAATTTCTTTTCCAATATTCCAGGGCTTACGCCTGGTTTCAGTTTCACATAATTGATAAATCCGTACCAACCCCAATCATTTAAACGCTCCGCCGGAATTCCGGTGGCGGATACAGGTAAAACATACGAGAGTTTAAGATGGGAATGCGCTATTGTTTTGATAACACCGGTTACACTGAAAGGCTCATTGTTAAACTTGATGGTTTTGCCTAACGCATCGGCCTTTCCGAAGTACCGCTGTGCCAATTCTTCATTAATAATAATATTGGTCGGCGAGTTAAGTGCAGTTCCGGCATTTCCACGAACAAAGGCAATATCAAAAATTGAAAAGAAGTTCGAATCAACATAAGCACCGTTTGATTCATAGATACGTTTATCTCCCAGCTCAAAAAGTACAGGTGATTTGATAGTAAGCATTCGGGTACAGGACTCAACCTCCGGAAATTTTTCAAGAACCGTTGGAAAAGTAGGCGGAGTTGTTGCCACTATTTCATTTCCTTCAGGCCTGGAGATATTATAGTAACTGCGATAGATCTGATCGCTGCCGGTATACTGGCGATCATAAGACTTTTCGTCAATAACAAATAAGAAAATTAATATGCTTAACGCAATTCCTATACTTAGTCCTACAATATTCAAAGCTGAAAAAACTTTATGCTTAGCTATATTTCTGAGTGCACTTACGAAAAAGATTTGGAGCATAGTTTAGGGACCGTTTAGAATCGGTTCATCAAAACCGGTAAAAAATATGCCCAGAATTAAATCTTTAATAATCAATCCTTTAAGACGACAAAAGTAAATTGTTGTGTCCGTTTTTGTTACAATGTGTGTTCGGTTCCGTAACACCGTTGTAACTGGTTTCATCGTCAATCGTCAATCGTGAAACGTGAAATGTGCATCATGCATCTTCAACGTCTGAGCAGGGGTCTCCGCCAGGGAACCCCGCGGGAAATTTATCAGTGCAACCAGGGAGTTAATTAATCAAATCATAAATAACTCAGCCACCATTTTTCTTTATGAGCTGTTTTATATTTATCATACGATTTACAAACAGAATAGAGCACTAACACTACGCCGATCCATATCAGGTAAACAATGCCGAGAGAAAACCCAAATCCTTTTACTTCCGGGAAATCGTCAACGATCATACTTTTCCAGCCAAACCCCGTTAATTGCGCGGCTGCCATTGCCATAAGGTGAATTAGATAAATATGCAGCAAATAGTAAAACATGGGCACCCTACCATATAAGCTGATAACCGAGGTAACTTTATTTAAAGGCTTTTCTGCAAAAGCTAAAAAGATAATTGCGGGTCCAAGTGTAACCAGCGTATATAATAATGATGGAGGATATTTAGTGACATTAATGAAAGATAAAAAAGTAAACAATCCTGATTTTTGCGCAGACCATAATTGCTGATCACCATAAAGGTTGGCTACCCGCAGAAGGATAAATAAAATAATGGCAGAGCTTCCAAGTAATAGCAGCGATCTTTTTCTTTTAACCGGATCAGACCCATTTTTATATAAAGCGCCAAAGCAATAACCCAAAGCGATTATGCCTATCCAGGAAAGAACCGGGTAAGCAGTCATAAGTGTATAACCTCCGAACTTAAAAATTCTTTGATCGTGGACCTCACCCCAGAGAAATGCCAGTAAGTTATTTCCCTGTACATGGAAATTATCTAACAGGTTATGCCCTGCTGATATAATGATGCCAAGTGCGAGGATAACTTTAAATGGTAAATGAATAAATATCGATAAAGCAACCATGCTTACACCCAGCGCCCAAAGTGTATCAAAAAAGAATGCGGGAAAATGGATATTAAATGTCCATCCGAATCCAATTACAGACAGGTCAAGGAACATGAGCCATAAACCCCTTGTTAATAAAAAAAAGGATAATTCCTTTTTGCTTTTGCGTTGCCCTACAAGATAAGCGGAGGTTCCGGCGAGAAACATAAATACAGGAGCACAAAAATGCGTGATCCATCTCGTTAGAAAGATAGCTGCGCTGGTATGAGAAAGATCGAGAGGAGGATATAATTGAGCAGAGGAATGAAAATAATCTCTTGTATGATCCAATGCCATAATGATCATAACCAATCCTCTTAGCAGGTCAACGGATTGTATCCTGTTTTTTGTAAGTGAGTTCATGAATTAATTTGAAGTTTTAATTGAAATCGCTGCTTACTTGTTTATACCTGGTGGTAGCGCTAACAAAAACCAGTTAGACATGTGCATGGTAAAGTAGGAAATTAAAAGTGTAATTTTTAGTGATGTTATGACCTCTGACTTTACCAACCAATGACTTTATTTAGTGTGCATTTCTTCTACACCGGACCAGTTTAGCGGTGCGCCTTTATCGAGAAAATCATTTATTTTCTGGAGAAAGAAATCAGCGGTTTGGTCCGCGGGATTTGTTTGCAGCACCTGCTGAAAAGCGGTTGCTGCTTCGTGGAACGAACTTGAAACATAACTGGTGATGCCCTGGTTAAAACTGTATAACGTAATGCTTTTCTTTTCTACTTCTTCTTCACTAAACCCGCTGAAACATTCATGTATAAGAACGGGTTCATTTTTACCTTTTAACTGCACCGATGCTAAGGGTCTCGTGTGAAATGTGCCGGAAGGAAGCTGGCTGAATGTTGCCTGGCTGATAATGATATCGCCTTTATAATAGTTAGTAAGACTCTCCAGCCTGGATGCGGTGTTAACTGTATCTGCAATAGTGGTGGCATCCATTCTAGACTGATCGCCGGTGATACCCATAATGAGCGGGCCCGTGTGCATGCCTACACCTATGCGTATGGGAAGCTGGTTATTGGCAAGACGAAGTTTATTAAACTCACGAACATCTTTCTGCATCGCTACGGCAGCAGATAAAGCATCTTCCGCTTTGCCCGGGAAAATGGCCATGATTGCATCGCCAAGATATTGATTGATAAAGCCATTGTATTTACGAATAATGGGCCCCATCCGCTCATTGAAAGAACAAACGAACTTGAAATTTTCCGCTGGCGACATGCCTTCAGAAAGCGTCGTGTACCCCCTCATATCAGAGAAAAGAACGGTGACTACTTTTTCCACCTGGTCGCCCAATTTCACATCCGTTATTATTTTATGACCCAGCGCATCGATAAATTCATAAGGAACAAATTTCGACGTCACTTCATAGATGCAACGAATGGCCTCTTCCCTGTCGTTTGCTGCTTTTATATTTTTCTCGTACAATAAAGCGCTTTCAATGGCGGCCGAGGATTGAAGTGCCAGCGTAGTTAATATTTTAAGATGACCCGCTGTATAAGAAACCGATTCGTTTGTAAACAGGATCACCGCGCCGGTTACATTTTGTTTCACTTTTAACGCCGCGCAAATAACAGATTGCACAGTGGCGGAAATGATGCCGGCTTCTTTTAATAGAACTGTGTTGGTAATAATTTCAGACTGACCGTTTACCAGGAGTGATTGCATAACTGAAAAAATGCGGTGAATGTTCTTTTCATTGAGCAATGGTTCTCCTGAAACAGCGGCTACCTGCAAGCCACCGGTGTCTTCATCCAATAATAAAACTACACCTGCATTGGATTGAATAATATGTCTTGCCTGGGAAAGCGTAACCTCTGCTATAGCGAACGCGTCTATGGACTGTGCCAGCTTATCAGAGAAATTAAAGATCATATTGATCTCCTGGTAGAGGTTCAATATTTCTGCGCCTAATTTCTTTTTTTCTGCTTCTTTTTCTAACAACTGGTTAAGTAACGCCGCAATCGGCACAGCGGACACATCCCCTTTTACAAAACCCAGGAGTTCTTCTTCATGCTTTATCTCCATAATTTCATGGCATGTTTCAGACGATGATCCTAAAACTGGCTGACCCTTATCATCTTCTATCCAGGTGTTCCCCGGCAAGGCTGCTATCAGCGAAAGAAAAATTGCCGCAGTATCATTCTTTTTCCCAAGTATATTCTTTAAGCTGATCCTCGCCATTCTCAAAAATGAATTTAGTGTAAGTGTTATAGTCCAAGTACTTCTTTTGCTTTAGCAAGTATTACTTCAGGATCGAAAGGTTTTGTCATGTACAGATCTGCACCCACCTCCTGTCCTTTCAGCCTGTCGAGTTCCTGCCCTTTTGCTGTAAGCAAAACGATAAAAACGTTATCCAGTAATAATTCTTTTTTTACCCTGCGGCATACTTCCATGCCATTCATTTTCGGCATCATCACATCGAGAAAAACAAGCCGGGGATTTTCAGCCTGTATTATTTTAAGCGCTTCCTCGCCGTTCTCGGCAGTAAAAAAATCAACGCCATCGTCTTCCAGTTCTTCCAGTGTTTGCTCTATCAGCATTCTGATGTGCGGCTCATCGTCTACTATTAATAATTTTTGTTGCATTGAGGTGCTTTTATTTGGGTTGATAAAATTTAGTTCTGATGAAAAGCGATACTATTCATAAATTAAGAACAACACATTCTCCATTCCTTTTTCAAAGCGCAAAGATTTTACTGCTTCTTCCCGTCCTGAATACAAAGAATTTAAAATGATGATGTCTGGTTGCGCAGAAACTGCGCTCTCTATAAATTGTTTTCCGTTTGATTCTATTACCAGGTAACCGCGTGCCTGCAAAACATCAGATAAAGAAGTAACCGCGGTAGCGTCTTCATCAACCACCATTACTTTTTTTCTCGACTTACCCTGCTCCAGCAAACTGCCTACTTCTGAAAATAGTTTTGCAGTATCTATTGGTTTTGTCAGGTAGCGGTCAACGCCTACACGGAAGCCTCTTGTTTTATCCTGGATGATAGATAAAACAATAATGGGAATATCCATTGTGTCAGGATCATTCTTTAAAATGGCGGCCACATCAAACCCATTCATCTCCGGCATCATTACATCCAGTATTACGAGATCGGGTTTATTATTGCGGATGCATTGCAGCGCCTGTTTGCCATTTGCCGCTTCTTCCACTAAATAGCCAGCTTCTGTCAGTTCCTGTTTTAGCAGGGAGCGTATTGCGTCATCGTCGTCCACGACTAATATTACCGGATCTTTTCCTTCGATGATAAATGTTGAATGCGCCATCTGCACTTTCAATTGTTTAACGAGATCATCAAGATGAAGTGGTTTTAAAGGTGCCACATTCAGAAGGGGCAAAGCAAAAGAGAAAGTGCTTCCTTTCCCTGCTTCACTCACCAGCCAGATACGGCCGCCGTGATGTTCAATGATCTCTTTACATATTGGCAGACCAAGCCCGGTGCCTTTCGGTTTATCCGTTAAAGTATCGCCACCTACCTGTTTAAATTGTTCGAAGACGGCATTAAAATCTTCCGGCGCAATACCGATTCCAGTGTCTTTGATGCTAACAATAACTTCATCTTTCTGGCGGAATGCGCGGCACGTAACGGTTCCTTTATCAGTGAACTTTACTGCGTTTGAAATGAGGTTAAGAATTACCTGGATCAGTTTATCCTGGTCGCCTGAGATCGCAGGAAGATTTGATTCTATCTCTTTCACCAGCTTCAATGTTTTCTGATCGAACAAACCTGATGCTGCAGAGAGCGCACGTTCTGCTACTTCCTGCATAGACACAGTGTCCAGGTTCCATTCCATTTTTCCCGCTTCTATTTTAGCGAGGTCCAGCACATCATTGATCAAATGCGTAAGGCGCTCGCCTTCGGAAATAACCACCTGCAAATTTTCTGAAATTTGTTTGATGGTCTTTTGTGTTTTCGCATCCGCGATTACTGCTGGGAATATTTTCTCTTCGAGCCGTTTACGGATGATCTTTGCGAAACCAAGGACAGAAGTGAGCGGTGTTCTTAATTCATGACTCACAGTTGAAAGGAAAGCGCTCTTTGCATCATTCGCTTTTTCCGCAGCCTTACTTGCAGATTCTGCTTCCATCTTTGCCTGCTTAACATCTTCAAATAAAGTGGCGTTGTTTAACGCGACGCCCACAGATGCAGCGATAGTTGATAACAGCCGAAGATCGCTTTCATTAAACCTGTTTTCATGTTCTGTGCTTTGAACACTCAGCACCCCGATAATTTCGTCACCGACAGGAATGGGTACTCCAAGATACGATGCGGCCGCTTTACCCATTTGCTGAACGCCCAGCCTTGCCCGCAATTCCTGCAGATCGTTATTCACCAGTAAAGGCTCACCAGTTAAAATTATTTTTGAAGTAAGCCCCTCTCCCAATTTTATGGAAGAACTGGCAGTATCATCGCCATGCTGGTAAGGGAAATCGATCATTTGTGTTTTCTTGTTCAGAATGGCCAGGTAAACGATGTTAGCCTTAAAAAGATCCTTCATCTGATCTCCGATAAACTGGATCAACTCATCTGCATTTAACTGTGATGCAAGTGCTTTGCTGATTGTATTTACCGTTGTGAGCTCTGTAGCTCTTTGTTTTGCTTCTGCAAGCAGATGTGTTGTCTCATCAAACAGACGTGCATTCTCTAATGCAACACTCATGCTGTTTGTAAGCGTGGTAAGCAACCGTATGTCTGAATCACTGAATGCATTTTCAATATCTACATTCTGCAAACTCACTGATCCTTTTACCACATCACCAACGACCATCGGGACAAACACGGCTGATTTAGGAGCTTGTCCTGCAGTAACACCTGCGCTGCCATGTTTCTTTGCCGTCTCCACATAATCTACATTAATGATCAAAGGTTTTTGTGTTTTAATAAGAAGGTGACTGTTCCAATTAAATGGACGAGGTTTTACTTGCTGACGTTCACCTTTTTCTTTTGCATAGCGCCAGTTTTCAATTCCACCATCATGATCAAATGTTCTTATGACAACTGTTTGAATGTTGAACAAATCACAAAGCCGTTCACCCACTGTTTCATATATTGCCTGCATATCTATTTCACGAACGAGTCCTTCCTGAACACTATTGATCACTGCTAATTCGGCGGTGCGTTGTTCTGTCTCTTTCAATAAGCGATTTGTTTCATCAAAGAGCCGTGCATTTTCTAATGCAACACTCATACTGTTTGTAATTGTAGTAAGCAGCCTGAGATCGGAATCTGAGAATGCATTCTCCTTATCTACATTCTGCAAGCTTACAGTTCCTTTTACTACATCACCAACCAGCATTGGCACAAATACGGCAGACTTTGGTGGTTGACCTGCAGTTACTCCTGTACCTCCATGTTTTTTGGATACAGCCACATAGTCTTTTCTAATATCAAGTGGTTTTTTTGTCTTTATTAATAATTGACTGTTCCAGTTAAAAGATCGGGGTGAAACATATTGGCGCTCGCCTTTTTCGATAGCATACTGCCAATGCTCAGTACCTGATTCATAATCAAATGTGCGGATCACTAAAGTTTGGGTATCTGGAAATAATTTGCAAAGTTTATCACCAACTAATTCATATATGGCTTTCATATCCATTTCACGAACCAATCCTTCCTGCACACTATTGATCACTGCCAATTCTGCTGTGCGTTGCTCTGTTTCTTTAAGTAATCGTGTTGTTTCATCAAATAGTCGTGCATTTTCCAATGCGACACTCATGCTGTTGGCAAGCGTTTCAAGCAACCTGATATCAGATTCATTAAAAGCTTTTTCTTTATCAACATTCTGAATACTAACATAACCTTTGATGTTGCTCCCGCTGAGGAGAGGAACAAACATTAAAGACTTAGGCATCTTAGTATCTCCAATTGCCGTAATTCCATATTCATTCTTTGCCTTTTCTTCAGAATCTATATAAATAGTTTGCTTTTTGTCAATAAGAAGTTGACGTAAACTATTAATAGGCCTTGCATCAAGGATATATCTTTTTCCATTTTCAAATACATAATTGAAATGTTCCAGCTTATTTTCAAGATCGAAAGTGGCAATTACTGCTGCGTGTGTGTGAAAAAGGCTCTGCACCCTGTCGCCAACCAAATTATAAATGCCCTGCATATCCAGTTCTTTTGCCAAACCTTCCTGCACACTATTGATCACAGCTAATTCAGCAGTACGTTGTTCGGTTTCTTTCAACAAGCGATTTGTTTCATCAAAGAGTCGTGCATTTTCCAAGGCAACACTCATACTGTTAGTGACTGTAGTAAGCAAACGTATGTCGGATTCAGAAAAAGCATTTTCCCCGTCAACATTTTGAAGACTGATTGAACCTTTTACAATATCTCCAACGATCATGGGCACAAAAACACCGCATTTTGGCGGGGCTCCTTTAGTAACGCCTGTGCCACCATATTTTTTCGATGTTTCAACAAAATTTTCATTGATGTATAGGGCTTTCTTATTTGCTATTAATTGTTTATTAGCCCAAAGTATAGGGCGTGGATCAATGGAAAGGCGGGTCTCTTTTTCAATGGCGTATTGAAAATGTTCGATTCCATTTTCGTGGTCGAAAGTGCGAATCACCAAAGCATGCGTATCAGGAAATAAATTGCATAAACGATCGCCAACCAGGTCGTAAATAGCTTTCATATCCAACTCACGGGCAAGACCTTCCTGCACACTATTAATTACCGCTAATTCCGCTGTGCGCTGTTCTGTTTCTTTCAACAAACGGTTTGTTTCATCGAAGAGGCGTGCATTTTCTAATGCAACGCTCATGCTGTTTGCAAGTGTTTCTAAAAGACGCACATCAGATTCGCTGAAAGCATTTTCAATTTCCATGTTTTGCAAACTGATATAACTGTTCACTTTATCACCAATGATCAATGGAACGAATACACCGGATTTTGTGGGGTTGGTACCCGGCAAAGTTTTTAATCCAAACTTCGCATATGCTTCTTCATAATTTGAGTTGATGACAATTCTTTGTTTTGTGATGATCAGGTGCTGGCGAAGTTTGTCGTAAGGACGTGCTGTAAGATAGAACCGCTGGCCATCTTCAATAAGATATTTAAAATGTTCTGTCGCCGTTTCGTGGTCGAAGGTTACGATCATCACTGCCTGTGCGTTAAACAGTTCCTGTATCCGCCCGCCAACAAGATCATAAATAGCTTGCATGTCCAGCTCTTTGGCAAGTCCTTCCTGTACGCTGTTAATAACACCCAGCTCCGCTTTCTGCTGCTCCGTTTCTTTCAGCAGTCTTGTTGTTTCATCAAAGAGCCTTGCATTTTCCAATGCAACACCCATTGTATTAGCCAGCGTCTCCAGCAATCTTATATCCGATTCACTAAAAGCCTCTTCTTTATCTACGTTTTGTAAACTCGCATAACCTGTTACTTTTTCACCAATCACCAGGGGAACATATAATGCAGACTTTGGTTGTTCAGTTCCCGGGATTTTTTTCATTCCAAAAGCTGCTGAAACTGTTTCGAAGTTTTTATTGATTACCACTTTTTCTTTGGTTTCAATAAGATGTTTTCTTAAAGTATTCAGTGGTCTTGGTGCAGGATAATAACGTTCCCCTTTTTCTATGAGATAATGAATGTGCTCTGTATCGGTTGCATAATCAAACGTAGCGATGCCGACCACCTGTGCATCAAAAAGATCACGTATCCTATTACCAACGAGATCATAGATCGTCTGCATGTCCAGTGCTTTTGCCAGCCCTTCCTGCACACTGTTAATTACTGCCAATTCTCCTTTTTGCTGCTCCGTTTCTTTTAATAACCTGTTTGTTTCATCAAACAATTTTGCATTTTGTAAAGCCACACTCATACTATTAGCGAGAGTGCTTAATAGCCGCACATCTGAAAAGGAAAACGCATGTTCCTGGTCAATGTTCTGAAGGCTTACATAACCCGTTACTTTATCGCCCGCTTTCATGGGCATGAATAAAAGTGACTTGGGAGCTTTAGTTCCCGGCAACACTTTCATTCCGAATTCTGCTGCAGCTTTTACAAAGTTTTCGTTGATCAGGATATTCTGGCCTGTTTGAATTAAGTGCTGTCTCACCTTATCAAATGGCCTCGGCTCGGGACGGGACATTTCACCCTTCTCTATGTGATAATTGAAATATTCGAGTTTTTTTTCGTGGTCGAATGTGGCGATCAGCACAGCCTGGGCATTAAAAAGTTCGCGAATTCGATTTCCCACCAATGTGTAAATACCTTCTATGCTCATTTCTCTTACCAGCCCTTCCTGCACGCTGTTTATAACAGCCAGTTCAGCTTTCGTTTGTTCTGTTTCTTTTAGTAACCTGCTTGTATCATCAAAGAGCCGGGCGTTCTCTAAAGCGACAGCCATACTATTAGAGAGTGTTTCCAGGAAAGTGATATCTGAACCTGAATAAGCATGCTCTTTGTCTAAGGATTGCAAACTGATATAACCACCGGCCGTAGAATCTGATACAAGCGGTACAAATAACAGCGACTTAGGCATCTCTGTATCGTCAATAGCTGTTATTTCATATTCATTAATGGCGCTATCTTCTGTCTCGATATAAATAGTGCGCCTTTCATTTATTAACCGACGCCTTAGCTTACTGATTGATCTTGCTTCGGGCATGACTTTGCGCCCGTCTTCAAAAAAATAGGTAAAGTTTTCTTCTTCTTTAACCAGGTCGAAAGTGGCTATAAGAACAATTTGTGCATTAAATAGCTGTTGTATCTTATCGCCCACAAGGTTATAAATGAATTGGATATCCCTGTGCTGGGCAACTCCTTCCTGTATCGCATTAATTACAGCGAGTTCTTCTGTACGCTGGTGAAGTTCAGCTAAAAGCTGCTCGGGGTTGTTCTCATCTTTGGGCACAGCTCTTTGGTTTTGGGGTTAAGGCAGGCGGTTTCCTAAATATAAAACCTTCCGGTCACAATCGGAGGCGATAATTATTTCCTGATAAATAAGATAAGTGCCAGTAACCCCCACCTCATCGTAGTTTATCACATCTAACTTATCATCAACTATCAAAAAGAAGCAGGGTGGTGCCCTCGGCTCAGCATCCGCTACGCCGCACTTCATTGTAGCTTACAGCTACATGATCTCGCCTCGCCGTAGCTTAAAACATCCAGCTTAAAAACTGGGTGGTTGTTTCCTGCCCTGCCTTAAACATCGTAGTTACTTCGTCACGTTCTTTTCATGTTTTGACTCCTCATTGACTTTTATCAAATTCGTTCTCATGCCGTTTCTATTTGACTAATGTCAAGTGCTTTGGCGATAATGTTTATTTTCTTGCGGTCCAATGAATAAGCTTTCATCAACAACCAAAACGCTTAAGACAATTGATAATTACCCTTCCTAAATAATTTTTTATGGAAATCAATTCTAACATCCTGCTCACCGCCGTACCGGGCTTCCTCATCCTGGTAATAGTAGAAACACTGCATATGAACAAAGAAAACCGGGAGCATAATTTTAAAACAGATATTGCCGGCAGTCTCGGTATAGGCGTTGGTGCCGGGCTGGTGTCTTTTTTTACTACCGGCCTTACTGTTTTTGTTTACAGTTTTATTTACCAGCATCGCTTGTTTAACCTGCCTGCATCTGCCTGGTGGGTATGGGCTGCCTGTTTTATCGGTGATGATTTCTCCTATTACTGGTACCACAGGATGAGTCACCAGATAAGATTTTTCTGGGCCTCACATGTCGTGCATCATTCATCGCAGCTGTTTACATTTTCTGCTTCATTGCGTGTTCCATGGACAAGCAACCTTACCGGTACTTTTCTTTTTTGGGCATGGCTGCCTTTGATCGGAATTCATCCCGGTATGATCATCCTTATGAAATCGGTAAGTGCTATTTATCAATTCGTCCTTCACACAGAATCTGTAAAGCGTCTGCCGAAGTGGTTTGAATATGTCTTTAACACGCCTTCTCACCACCGTGTGCACCATGCCAGTGATGTCGATTACCTGGATAAAAATCACGCGGGTACTTTTATTCTTTGGGACAGGATGTTCGGCACGTTCCGGGAAGAAACAAACCAGCCCGTATATGGATTAACTACAAACGTTAACTCTGCCAACCCGATTAAGATCGCGTTCTTCGAATGGAAAAATATCATAGACGATCTTAAACATGCACACAGCCTTAAAGAATCTGTAAACCTCGTCTTCAATGCACCGGGCTGGAGTAAAGACGGATCTACCAAAACAACCCGCCAGTTACAACAACATCCAAATTCCTGTTATCACTTCAACTAAAAATAAACTGCTATGTCCCCTCTTGTATTTGCGATGGTCTCATTGGTTTTACTCATCCCCGTGATGTCTTACGAACAAACTGACTGGCTCTTAAAAAAAGAAAAAGACGGGATAAAAATATTTTCACGCCTTTCAGATCAGTCGAAATTTAATGAACTGAAAGTGGAGTTCACCACTAAAGGAAGTCTTTCACAATTATCCTCCATCATTTTAGACGTGGAGAAAAACACAGACTGGGTTTACAACACAAAATCTGCAATGCTCATCAAAAAATTAAATGCAGACGAGGTGATCTTTTATTCAGAAGTGGCGCTTCCCTGGCCAATGAGTAACCGTGATTTTTATTCTCATCTCAAAGTTCACCGCGACTCAATTAATAAAACATTGACGGTTGATTCCAGGAGTATGCCTGATTATTTACCCCGGAAGAATAGTATTGTCCGCATACCCATATCGCAGGCGCATTGGCTGGTAACCACTGCCAATTCGGAATTAAATATCACTTATATCCTGCGGGTAAATCCCGGTGGTGCGGTGCCAGCATGGGTATCCAATATGTTTTCAACAAAGGGGCCCTATGAATCATTTAAAAAATTAAAAGAAAAAATGGAATCAGGCATCTCTGAGTAATACCCATTGTTTTATTCCTCCTACCCCTACTCGTCGTAGTTTATCACACTTAACTTATCATCAACTATAAAAAAAAGCAGGGTGGCTGCACCGTAGCATCTCATACTTGTCAGAATCATTTTCAAATTCTTCATTAAGGCAATCAATTCCTTTAACCGAAATTTCATTGAAAGCATTTTTATTCTGATCAATTCTCCAGGCTTTCAATTACATTCTATATTCAACTTTATAAATCTCTGTGTGTTTTGTTTAACTTTTATTTCAATGCCCTCATTGCCTGCCCGTATTCATAATCAGATGAAATTGTTTTAGCCGCTTTAGTATAAGCTTCTTTAACATTGTCAGTCATTTTCATGCGGCCCGCAATGCTTATAAGCAGATTCTTTTTTTCATAGCTTGCTGAAATCTTTTCAGCTGCATTAATCAGGCTAATCCACTGTGTTTCTGAACCCACTTCTGTGGTGGCAAGTACTTTTAATATATTGGCTTTTTCATAATCGCTTTTAATGCCGGCAGCGGTAGCTAATGCAAGATCAAACTGAGCTTCAGGAAGTTTATTATTTAAAAGCGCTTTTAAAACATTTCCTTTATCATAATCACTGTGTATTGAAGCCGTGGCTCTGAGCACTTCAGAAAATTGTGTCGCTGATATTTTATTATTTTCCAATACCTGTTTCAGCACACCCGCTTTCTCATAGTCGGAACTTATACTATTAGTGATCTGTAAAACGTCTGTGAACCGATCAGCAACAAGCGGCTGCTTCAAAATAATTTTGATTGCTTTTGCTTTTTCATAATCTGAACCTATCGCTTTTATTGCGCCCAGGTATGCTGCTAAGGTTACCGTATTGGAAAGATATTTTTCAGAAAATTTACTGAGCAGTTTTCCCTTTTCATAATCTGAGCCTATCGTTTCTTTTACATTATTAGCTATTGATGTCATTTCATCAGCAGTGAGTGAATTAGTTGCAAGAAGATAATCGAGGTAAATGCTTTTTACATAATCAGTTTTCATTTTATTCACTTCATTCAATACTCCTTTGCTGCCAGCTTTTTTATATATCCGTTCAACCCTTTCCTTAGCACCTATACCATACCCGATCATCGTCTGAATAGCTAAGCTTAACAGTTCACTTTCTTCTTTACGAAGTGTAGTTTTCCTTTCACCTCCATTCACTTCATAAAAAACCTGACCGCCGGCATCGGGTGTTACTTTAATTGTTGTACCATCCTTTTTATATGTAAGCGAGCCGTTAGCCGAAATAGTTTTGATAGCTGTTTCATCATCAGTAAAGGTGATATCTCCAATATACTTTATTTCGAGATCGCCATTGTCATCAGTGATCTTAATCGTTTGCCAACCGTTATCATCAGAAATATAGCTCGTTGATGTATGTGTTTTCTGTGAAAAGCATTGCGAAAGCGTACTAAGAAAAGCACATAAGGCAAGAAGGAAAATTTTCGATGTCATATTTATTTTTGATTTCATGGTTGCTTTTTTACTTGTTGTTAATTTGGCTTAAGTATTACCAGATGATTGCATCAGGCTAAGAATATACCAGTTTATAAATGGTTGAAAATCAACCAGATTAGATTGCTATCAATGTTCATAGTGTCTAATTCCGATACATATATTGTTCGGTTTTGGTACACTGAGAAATGAGTGATGAGTGATGAGTGATGAGAAATGAGAAGCACGGGAGATTTCATGAGCATGCAACCGCAATATTGTTTGCCGCATACAATGCCAGGCGAAGAAACATTGCGGCAAAGTCTTACTATTTGCTTTCTTTTTTTGGCTCAGACTTTATTAGTTTAGTATTCATACCGTTAATGCCTCTTTATGAACCCAGACAAAGTACTCAAATCTTTCATAGAGGTTTCTCATGTAGAGTTTAACCTGTATGATTTCAAAAGGGGGAAATTCATTTTCACCAGTGGCATTGCGGAACGGTTATTAGGTTACAGGCATGAGCAATGGCAAATTATAACTGATCATAAATTAAAAGAGATCATTCATCCTGAAGACAGCGGCAAACTTGAAGAGTATATTGACAGAGTTATACATTCACGAAGCGGCGAGATAGTGGAAGCCATTTTAAGATACCGCAAAGCCTCCGGTGACTACATTTCTGTTTATACACGTAAACTCGTCACTAAACGGGATAAGGAAGGGGCGCTGGTGGAAATCGTTACGATAGCGGAAGATGTAACCAGGGTAATTGAAATTGAAAAAGCCTTGACCGAAAAGGTTGAACAATTGCGAACCATCAGCTATAAGAATTCCCATGAAATCCGCAGCCCAGTAACAAATATCATGGCGCTGATCAATCTTGCAAAAGATGAAAACCTCGTAAGCGCAGAACTGAAAGAAATATTTGACCTCATGAGCAGGACGGTAGAAAAGCTCGATAGCATCATTCACGACATCAATGCTATCTCTAATGAACTAACATAAACCTTTTAGTGAGCAGCAATCTGGTTTGACAATTCAACAATTCAACAATTTGACAATTCGGCAATTCGGCAATTCGGTAATTCAAAAATTAAAAACCGGACGGCGCAGGAAATATCGATTAACCATTTATCGCCGGGCTAAAAAGAGACAGCGATCCCTGAAATAATCATTCTTCTTTGTAATGTGTCCTACTCGCTTAACGACTACGATGACTTTAGAGTATACACTCTTAATTCAACACACGCCTCAACGGATCTTCCTTAGTTGAATACCGTTTAATATCGTCTCTCCTTTCAATGCCTTAAAGTCTACGGTAATGCCTTCATTATTATTTACACTAACCCTGTGTTTTGTTGACACTGCACGTGATGGTTCAAGATATTCAGTGTTGTTAAAACCAGTAAGCAGTTCTTGTCCGTTCATTGATACATTAAAGCTGCGTTCTTTAAATTCTTCGGGTGCAGGACCAAAACCAAGATTATTAGGCAGGTCGTTGCCTCTTGACGGAGATAACATTTCTGCAAAAAGCAAAGTGATCTCATAATCTCCATCCGGCACATCAAACCTGAACTGCTCAATACCGGTTCGCTGCGTTTGATAAACAGGATCCAGATCAGTTCCCATAATATCCTTCGTTGTACCATAAGCTGTTCTCGTGCTGCCTTTTGTGATATACACCTGCCCTCCTGTATAGCCCCAGCTTCCTTGTTTATATTCCTGCTCAGGAATCCATGTCTGTCCTGTTTTTTCATCGTAAAAAAAACGCTTGTCACCTAAGCTTATATTCATTTCAGTAAAAGGCAGGGTTTTATTTCGTAAGTTTTGCGTGAGCATATTGAAATTAATATCTGCCTGGTCAGTGATCTCAGTGCCATTTTCTGTTGCCACTGCTAAGAGATGATTAATCCCATTCACAAACGGAACATCAAACCTCGCGATGCCCTGCACTGTTTCTGCTGTACCGATTTCTTTACCGTTTAATTTTAAAGAGATCATTTTTTGATTACTGAAAACAATTACGGGTTGTGTACAAATAAGATTGGTTTCAGAATTAGCAAACCCGGTACGAACCTTCCACTCTTTAGATCCAATCTGTATGTATGGACTTTGCAATAAGTTAGCCTGGTAAAACCGGTAGGCATCTTTCGGGTTGCGGTCCCAGGTAAGCAATCCTTTCGCATTGATATGAGGTGTGGTTTCTGTACGCTGTTCTGAATTAAATTCAGCCAGGTTCCAAATAATTGCTGCAGCAACAAAAGGACGGTTCATCATTTCTTTCAAATAAACCTGGTGAAAATTGGTAGTGTATTCAACCGTTTTGTCAAAACGAACAGGACTAAAGCTGTGCAAACGGTTATCTGCATCAGACCCATATTCTGTTACGAGTAAAGGTTTGTCGGGAAGCTCTTTGTGGTGCTGATCGAGAAACTTTCCGAAGTCTTCCAGCCCACCGCCATACCACCCCAGGTATAAGTTCCAGCCAACGAGTTTGGGTATTTTCGTTAATCCAACCCTGTTATAAATTTCCCATGCACCATGGTTGGGTATCATCGTGTACCGGATCGTATCTTCTTTTCGTGTGAGGTCTTCCAGTTCCTGCGCTAATTTAGAAACCGCTTTAAAATAAGGTTCCTGTTTTTCTGATCCCCTGTCGTAGCGTGGACTCAGCAATACTTCATTCATATACGTCCACATGATAAGGCTCGGGTGATTATAATTTTGCCTTATCATTTCCAGGTGCATGTGTTTAGCATTGTCAGAGAATTCTTCTGTCTCTGTAATCCTGTTAACGATCGGTGTTTCCACAGAGGTTAAGATACCAAGGCGGTCACAGGTTTCCAAAACCGTTGGGTCTTGCGGATAGTGCGCTATTCGCAGAAAATTACCACCCATTTGTTTCAGCAGTTCTACGTCCTGCACATGCATCGCATCAGGTAAAGCATTACCTAACCCTTTGTAATCCTGGTGCCGGCTGGCGCCAATTAATTTCACATGCTTACCGTTCAGGAAAAAACCTTTGTCCGCATCAAAAACAAACCAGCGAAACCCTAATGGATTGCTGACTTCATCTAATTTCTGGTTAGTTGCAGCATCAGCAATGGTTGAAACAATACGGTATAAATAAGGGTCTTCAACAGACCATAAATGTTGTCCCCTAATATTTTTAATATCCTGTACAAAATCCAGTTTCTGACCAGGGTTTGTTTTGAAAACATTCTTTTGTTCAGCAAATAATTTTCCGCTGGCGTCATAAATTTTTTGACTCACGACAATGTTTCTTTTGCTATCGCTTCCGTTCATAAAAGCACCTTTGATATTTACTGAAGCATTGTTAGCATTCACAACCGGCGTTGTAATAAAAACACCGGATGATGCATTATTATCCGCATCAAAATGAACTTTAGAAATAGCTTTTAAATAAACATCGCGGTAAAGACCTCCGTAGAAAGTAAAATCAGCAGACAAAGGAGGAATGTTTTCGTTATGGCTGTTATTCACCTTAACTAAAATTTGATTCGCCGCATTCCCCTCTGACGCGTAGTGTAAATAACTGCTAACTGGGAAAGAGAAAGCTGTGTAACCGCCAACGTGCCTGCCTACCGGTTTGCCGTTCACAAAAACTTCAGTTACTTGTCCTGCACCTTCAAAGAACAGGTAAACCTCTTTTTCTTTATAGCCTGCAGGAATATAAATTGTTTTTCTGTACCATCCGTCTCCCCTGTAATAACCCGGCACCTCGTCCATCACATCCTGTGCGTTCCAGGTATGAGGGAGGGATATGGTTGTCCAATTATTTTCAGGAGACTTCTTTGTTGTATCACCTTTTAAAAAGAGCCAGTTGCTGTTGATAGTTGATGATATTCTTTCCTGTGCCTGCAGACCTGATAAAATAACAAGATTGAACAACAGGGAAATGCTGAATGCTTTTAATTTCATTGGAGGTATCAATTTTTTGATTTGATTTTGGTTGAAGAAGATACAACACTCTTTTATAAAAACTATAGCGGGAATAAAGAAGTTTAATATCGCGGATTTCGCTGCGCAGATCCTGCTGACGTTGAACCTTTATTTTTCGGAGGGTTTCTATACACCAAAATGATTGCTGCTAAACTCATCAGGGTTATTATGCTTCCGCCCCATATGTTCAGTTTGTTCGATGACTGGTACACTAGTTTGCCGTTATATTCAATTCGGGAAACAGGGCAACTCTTTTTTCCATGCGGAACCGTTGGGTCAAGAAAGAATGTATAAATTTTACCGGTATCAACCTTGTAGATCGTAGAGTCTTTTTGTGAATCCCTCCTGCCCCCCAGGTTTAAAGCAAGCGGTTCTTTTCTCCCTTCTATATCAAAGCTTAAGCGATAACGGGCTCCCCTGCTATTATAGAAAAAAATATTTTTGCTCTTCACTTTACCTTTTATAACAGTTAGATCAGAGGTTTTGAGAGAAGCCCTGTAAAGACTAAGTAGGCCCGTAAGTAAGGCAAGTACAAATGCTGTATAACCGATAATTCTCGGGATCATTAAGGGAGATATTGGCGACTAAGATAAAAATTGTAAAGCTTCGCAAGGCTAAAAACCAAAGTTAATAATCGCTTATCAATTTGTCCTCCCAAGTCCTGCATATCTCGCACGGTCGCTGCGCAGACCCTGCTAAGACGTTCAGCCTCGTCAAAGTTTAACTCATTTAATTCTTATCATGAATTGTCTAAAAAAACAGGGTACTGGGTGAGTGACAATGTGAATTTTATCTTGCCGGAGTAGTCAAACAAAAGTGTTTTACGCATTCCATAATGTTAAGCGTTAGTGTTTGCACGGTTTTTCCTGCCGGCATATTAAAGGCGGCCCAGACATCTGTTCTTTTAGGAACGAACCTCCTCCTGTTGGTGCCGCTATCCAACCGGTGCAACATCTCTTTTTCAGAGAGAGAAACGGAATAAGCCAGTTTATCATCATCAGTGCGACTATACTTCATAGCCTCTTCTTTACCCGGCGCATCAACAGATACGTTCATTCCATTACCGGTCTTGCTATTCCAGAACCTCGATGAGTTACTGTGTACGCCACAAGTCGCCAGCTTTTCATTGAACAGGTAAAACCAGGCCAGGCCACCATAACTTTGGTAAGCACCTTCCCATGTGTTGATATGATTGAAATTAAATACGGGTAAAAACACCTCTTCCACTAAAGCGGGTTTTGAAACACTGCGGGTGATCTGAAATTTTATTTCATCATTCAAAATGAAAAATTTCCAGTCTTCATTAATTATCAAACCGTTCCCTCCATAAGAAATTCCGTTTAAGCTTACGGTATGGTCCGTCACTTTGATCTTCGGAGAATGACTGAGATGAAGCGTAGAATAAGTTGTTGTTGAAGTTCTGATCGCTGAATAAATTCCTTCGGGGCCCCTAATTACATTTTCACCATTTATATCGAGCGATGAAATGCTGGCTTTGTGATCATAATCCAGGGTGATAATTATTTTTTTATTTCCGAAAGAGATTGTTTTTTCTCAGGGTTATTAACTACCGTTTGAGACAGGGCCTGCTCACTGTCAAATGGGAAAAAAACAACCACAAAAAATAAGGCCTGATTTTTTTGGGGGCAGTCATATACTAAGATTTATTTAGTTCTTTACTTAACATGTATGTTCCCTCCTGCCTCTCATTTAATTCTTATCATGAACTATCGTAAACTTCCAATACCAAACTGGTCGCCGGCTTTTATTGCTTTGCCGTTTTGAAAATCTATTTCCAGCATTTTTTCACTCGCTACATTATTGTAAAATTCGTCTTGCAGGATGTAGATTATTTTGCGGGTCCTTCTGTCAATCACTTCACCGCTGGATGGGTAAACATATCTTCCATCGATGCTGAAGTTGATCCAGCCGGGCATATCCTGCACAGGTATGGTTGTTAATTGCTGGTACGGGCTGCTTGCATTAAATACATGCACCCGCATATTATATCCATCCGATAGCCATATTTCTTTTTCATCGGGACTGAGCCCAATGCCATGGCTGGGTGTACTATGCCTGCGTACGGGTCCCATGTTCCATCCCTCCACTGCAACATGCGCCAGTTTTTTCCCGGTGGTAAGATTGCCCACTTCAAAACCCAGGAGACTGTCAACCGTAACATATGCCAATGTTTCTTTTCCATTGATGGTAAAGGGACGTACATAATTTGCAAAGGGACCGATCTTATTGACGAGGGTATGCGTTTTGGTGTCCGCAACATACAGCCATTGTGAGGCGATATCATCTAAATATACCTGCTTACCCAAAGGGCCATAAATGGTGTTGTGGGCACGTTTGTTTACTTCAATTTTTTTGATGATGTTACCGCTGGCACAATCCACCACGTTCCAGAAATTTTTTTCAAATGAGGGCAGGTACATCGTTCTGCCATCAGGGGAAACAGCCATACGGTCGCAGCCACCTTCGAACTCTTTTTCCCAGACGAGTTTGTTAGTAGTAAGGTCTATACGCTGCAGCGATTCGATAGTGCTTATATAAATACTATTGAGCGGAATACTTACGGCGATGCCTTTTACATTCGACGGTGTTTTATCGGGATGATACCCGCTGGCGGGAATACGTTTTACAAAGCGATGCTGATTATTGATATCAAAAACAAGAATGCCATGTCCGCCATAGCCGAGGTAATCACGTATGCCGGGTGTGGCTACATACAAATAGCGTTTTACAGTGGGGCCGGTATTCGCTGCGTAATGCGGCAGCACTGCCGACGTTAGGATGATCACAGCTAAAAGAGAAAAGAAAAAGATGGCCCTTGTTTTCATTGTGATGTAATTTTTTTAAAGATAGTGAGAGAAAAGGGACATTAAGAAGCGAAAAACTTCCTGCTATGCAATGTGTCTGCGGAGCAAAGAATATCGAACAAGGAACAAGGAACAAGGAATGATGAATGATGAAGAGAAAATCACTGATGCATGAACGCTATAAAAAATCCTCCATCCGGCAAGTTAATTTTTTGTGCTTACAGCAAAGCTATGCTCTTGAATTAGTTGCAAGTGTTGTAATCTTCCTGATGACCGCGTCGAGTCTTTGAGATGCCAGTTCCAGCATATCCAGCACTTGTTCGTTAACAGGGTCTGCTTTATTTTCCCTGTTAAAAAGCGGGATAAGTCCCATGATACTCGCTACATGGTTCCGGACCTCATGAGACTGGATCCGGGCAATTTCAACAAATTGTTCATTTTGCTTTTCAATAGTGCGCAGGTGTATATGTTGTGATGTAATATCGCGGGAAAAACAACTGATACCGACGACGTTATTTTCTTCATCTGTAATAGGATTAAAACTCACCTCTTCAAACGATTCTTTTCCCCCGCTGTCGTCGTGCCATACTATCTTAAATGCTTCACCTTTAATTGCACGCTCATAATAGGCTTTCCAGGGCTCGAACATTTCAGGAGAAAAGTCCTCATTTGTCAATGCTTTCTTCGGCTTTCCAACTTTTTTTGTTACCCGCTCCCAGAAAACATTGTTAGCGGAAAGAAATTGAAAGTCTTTATCCACAGACCAGATAACATCTTTGGTATTATTAATAACTGCTCTTAAATTTTGCTCTTCCCGTTTGAGTTTTTCCTGTGTTCTTTTTTGCTCGGTGATATCTATAAAATAGATGGCGATTCCTCCAGGTGTGGGGTAAGCATTGACTGACACCCAAACATCTTTTGGGGCGTAATATTCTTCAAAATGAACGCTTTTCTTTTCGTTTACTACACACTCATATTCCTGTAAAAATTTCCCTTTCCTTGAGTCTTTAAAATAATCCCAGATATTTTTTCCAAGTACATCTTCTCTTTTTTGTTCAAGGATAGTTTCTGCTGCTTTATTAAAATAAGTGACCTCCCAGTTCTTGTTCAGAGAAAAAAACGCGTCAGTAATACTTTCGAGAATATTGACGATCTCTGTCGTTTTTTCCAATAGCGCCATTTCCGATTTTACTTTCTTATCGATGTCTATAGCCATTACAATGCGGGCCTTCTTTCCTTCAAAACTTGTATTGTGCGCATAAATGTGAACATAAAATACGTCCCCATTTTTTTTGATATGCTGCCACCGTCCAAAATCAAAATACTCATCGGAAACAGTTTTGATCACTTGGTAAAATTCATTGAGATCTTTTTGCGGCCTGATCCCTGTAACTTTCATGGATAAAAATTCGGCTCTTGAATACCCATACTGGAAGAGTGCTGCATTATTGACAGCCAGGAACCTGTACGTCTCTTCTTCGTAAATATATATTGGTGAAGGACTTTCAGTGACCAGCCGGATGTAATCATTTGCTTTTTTCTTCCTGATGACGGCATACCGGATCGCCTTCGCTAAAGATTTCGGATCAAGCTCTCCTTTAATAAGATAATCTTCCGCACCCTCTTCCATAGTCCTGATCGCTATTTCAATATCAGCCGCACCTGTGAGTACGATCACCGGCACATAAGGGAACTGCGCCTGGACTTTACTGAATGTTTCCTGAGACGGTAAATCCGGCAGGGTAAGGTCTGTTAATACAACAAGTAATTCTTTTTTATGAGCAGGCGCATAACGTTCTACTTCAGCCAGGCTTTTGGCTATAAAAATATCATCCGCGGAATGGCCAATTTTTATCAGTAACTGACGAATGAGGGAAGCACCAACTGCATCATCTTCTATAATTAATATTGCTCTTTTATCCATGTGAACCTTCACAAATCTATCGGCTTATTCTTCTGCACTTCACGTCAGGCTCAGCACATGCAGACATTATTATACCCCGATCAATCATCGCCCTTGATTTTCAAATGAAAAGCATTTTTATTTCATTAATGGATTTAGCTAATTAACATTTTTTTTCGGTGTTAGTCGCAAGACTCCTGCCGGGTGACTGAGATCACCCCGCTTCCAGCGGCCCTCTTTGCTTCTCCTTAAAAACAACAGCCTCTTAGCGATCCCAGCCAGGAACGCTGTTGAATTTTATCAGTGACTTATCATAGTAGTCTCCATGCCCCACAAAGAAAAAAAAGTTCAAATGTGCGACGCAACATGCTCAATTGAAATACTAAAGCCTGGTACAAAGTTTTCCAAGTAAATTCGTTCCCGGAACAATCAAATAAGATGTTTGAACTTCTGTACAATAAGATCAATGCCGTTGTCGAAATAAAAACTGAAGAGTTTGATTATTTCAAAACTTTGTTCACTCATAAAAAGTTGAGAAAGCGGCAATACTTTCTGCATGAAGGAAATATTTGTAAACACCAGGCTTTTGTTGAAAAAGGAATTCTTCGTTCTTATACAATTGATGAAAAAGGAAGTGAACATATTCTGCAATTTTCATCAGAAGGCTGGTGGGCAGCAGACCTTTCAAGTTACCTTAGCGATGAGTCCTCTTTTTTAAACATCGACGCGTTGGAAGATGCAGAGCTGCTTCTTTTAAGCAAGCCGTTATGGGAGCAGGCAATGAAAGAGATTCCCGCACTGGAACACTACTTCAGAATTATTATACAAAATCACCTGGTAGCTACACAAAAAAGATTGCTGCAGTCGCTGGCTGAAACAGCAGACGAAAAATACAACCGGTTTTTACAAACCTACCCCGCGTGTGTTCAGCGCCTTCCCCAGCACCAGATCGCCTCTTACCTCGGCATAACAAGAGAAACACTCAGCCGCGTACGTAAACAGGCAGCTGGTAAATAGTGTGACATACATCACCTTTATTTATTGCCTTATCTCAATAGAGCACTTCATTTGTCGTAGTAAATTTGTTCCATCGTTCAATTAATAAGTAGCAACATTATGGTGGCTTGCAGTATTGAGCGATGAAATTAAATTCATGCAGCCTGGTAAAACAAGCAGGCAATGCTTAAAAAAACAATAATGGAAAACACAATACTAGGACTTCACCACATTACAGCAATAGCTGATGATGCTCAACGCAATTACAACTTCTATACGAAAGTATTAGGGTTAAGGCTGGTGAAAAAAACAGTGAACTTTGATGACCCCGGAACGTATCACTTTTATTTTGGTGATGAAGCAGGAAGTCCGGGTACCATCCTTACTTTTTTCCCATGGGAAGGAATAGGAAAAGGATATACCGGAACCGGCATGGCAACAGACATCGGCTATTCAGTTGCTAAAGACAGTCTCGGTTTTTGGTCAGATCGCTTTAAGCAATTCAATGTAAAGCAGGAACAGATACAGGAAAGATTTGGCGAGCAATACCTTTCTTTCCAGGATCCGGACGGGTTAAAACTAGATCTTATTATTACTGCCAATGAAGACAACAGGAAGGGTTGGGAAACAAACGATGTGAAAGCAGACGTTGCAACAAAAGGCTTTCATAACATCACTTTGACTTTAAAAAATGTTACGCCCACAGCTACCATTCTTACAGACATACTGGGTTATAAATTACTGAAGCAGGAAGGAAACCGCTACCGGTTTATTACTGATGCAGTTGACAACGCCAACGTTGTTGATATGATAGAAGCACCGAACCTGGCCCCCGGTAGAGGTGCAGCAGGAACAAATCACCACGTTGCTTTTCGTGTAAAAGATGATAATATTTTAATGAATTTCAGGGAGAAGATCGCAAGCAAAGGTTTTGGTATAACACCCAAGATAGACCGGGACTATTTCTTTTCATTGTATTTCAGGGAACCGGGCGGTGTGTTATTTGAACTGGCCACTGATAACCCCGGCTTTACAAGAGATGAGCCTTTAAATGAATTGGGCACATCACTAAAACTGCCGAAGCAATATGAAAACAACCGAAAGCAAATTGAAGAAACGCTTCCTGTACTTTCATAACAATCTATAACCAGGTATCCATATGGATCAGCTAATAACAGGCATACATCACGTAACAGCTATTGCAAGCAGCGCACAGGACAACATTGATTTTTATGTTGGCGTATTAGGGCTTCGGCTGGTAAAGAAAACGGTGAATTTTGATGGTCCTGATGTGTATCATTTTTATTATGGTGATGAAGCCGGTAATCCGGGAAGCATACTAACTTTCTTTCCTTACCAGGGATTGACTAATGGCAGACAGGGTAAAGGAATGCTTAACACCACCGCGTTTTCTGTTCCCTCCTCTTCACTCAATTTTTGGTTAGACAGGTTAAAGAAGTTCGGCATAAATTATAAAGAGCCTGATGAAAGATTTGAAGGAGAGGCAGTAGTTTATTTTGAAGATAAAGATGGTTTAGGGCTAGAGCTTGTTTTCAATGATAAGGACACAAGGCCCTGTTTTACTCATGGTCATATTCCTGCTGAACATTCAATTAAAGGTTTTTATAGTGTAGAGATCTGGGAAGAAGGTTATGAAAGAACCGCAGGATTACTAACCGAACAACTGGACCATAAACTAATTGCAGAAAAGGGGAACCGCTTTCGTTTCGCTGCAACCAACACACCGGGAAACTATGTGGATATACTTTGTTCTCCGGATAGTATGAAAGGGCTTGCAGGCAGTGGCACCGTTCACCATATTGCTTTTGCTACGCCGGATAAAAAAAGCCAGGCAGAAGTAAGAATCAGGATACTGAAGAGAATGCTGAATCCTACTCCGATTCTCGACAGAAATTATTTTACATCCATATACTTCCGTGAACCGGGCGGTGTTTTGTTTGAAGTGGCAACATCGGGTCCCGGCTTTGCTATCGATGAGCCCTATGAACATTTAGGCGAAGCATTAAAACTTCCTGCGCAATTTGAGCAAGACAGAGAAAGGCTTGAAAAAACTTTACCTAGGATAACAGTTAACACAGAAAAATACAAGTAACAATGCACAAGAAAAATATAGTAACCGCAGGAAAGGAATTGAGTGCAACGGGTAAAGTTTTGATCATGTTGCATGGCAGAGGCGGAAGTGCGGAAGACATTCTTTCACTCGCATCACACCTGGATGTAAAGGACTTTTCTTTGTTTGCACTGCAGGCAACAAATAATACATGGTACCCTGATTCATTTCTTGCACCGCCATCACAAAACGAACCCTGGCTTTCATCAGCATTAAAACTGTTAAGAGAATTATTAGACGACCTGATTAACAAAGGTGTTGTTGCAGAAAATATTTATTTCGCAGGTTTTTCGCAAGGCGCTTGCTTAACACTGGAATTTGTAACCCGCAATGCTGCTAAGTACGGCGGTGTAGTGGCCTTTACAGGTGGATTAATTGGCGACAAGATCTACAGTGAAAATTATAAAGGTGACTTTAAAGGGACTCCCGTTTTTATAGGTACGAGCAACCCTGATCCGCATGTGCCGGTGGAAAGAGTATATGCAACTACCAACATTTTAAAAAACATGAATGCAGATGTAACCGAAAAAATTTACAGCAACATGGGCCATACCATTAACCAGGACGAAATTGATAACGCCAATAAACTTGTTTTCAAAAGTTTAAACAATTAAAACAAACGAGCATGTTCCAGGTTACAAGAGTTTATAGTGATAACAAGGGAGAAAGTCATTTCGAGGACATGGAAATTCCTTTAACTGAAGCTGGAAGTATAGGAAAGTTATCACAGGAACTTCCGGCTAAAGGAATTGTTTTTCGTGAGGTGGATCCGTTTTACGACTGGAACTTTCACAATGCACCAGAGAGGCAATATATTATTTTACTGGATGGTGAAATTGAAATTGAAACTTCCCTGGGAGACAAGAGAATATTTAAAGCCGGAGAAGTTTTGCTCGTAGAGGATGTAACAGGAAAAGGACATAAGACAAGAAATCTTTTGCCTATAAAAAGGAAATCAATTTTTATCACTTTGCCATGAGAATAAAAATGCAGGGTACATAAGTGCGAGATTTTTTATGTTGAATGTTGAAGGATAAATGTTGAATGGGCCTTGAAATGATATTATAAGATCTAAGTTTACTTATACTCATTACTCATTACTGATTACTGATTACTCATCACTCTTTACTCCTTACTCATCACTCATTACTCATTACTCGTTGTAAATAGCCCACGTTATTTAACAAAGTGTTGACAAACCCACAATAAACCGTAAAGCAAAATTATCGCGGTTTTATCCCTTGTAAATCATACTGTTTTACTCATTCTTCAAACAACTCTTCAGTCTCTATAGCATAAATTATCTGCCTGATCCATTAATGGCTAGTATTACTGTTTCTAATCTTCCCCACATATGATTTTGGTAGGCTGTTTGTTTTATACTAACAAGTTTAATTGATAGAATAAAAGCAAGGACTTAATAACTAAAACGGCATTTTATGAAAAAGACAGGAATTAATATGAGAGCAATAATTGCATTGGCTGCGGGAGCAGTATTCAGTATTCTACCATCGGAACTGGTAAAGGCCAATAGAGCAATACATAATTCTAGTTTCGAAAAGACATATTTATCAGCCACTGTACCTGCGGGAGATACAACTACAGAAGCAGCTACAACATTTAACAATGGAAATGCAGTATCCAAAAAAGTGAATGATAAACCCGTAAAAACATGTAAGAAATCAGGTTGTGATATCTATGCCGAAGTGAGCAAATCAGACCAAACGATGAACGTGTATGTATCAGGTGAGCTGCGTTATACTTTTGCTGTATCTACCGGTAGGCCCGGACATCCTACTCCTAACCTGGATTTGCGTCCGGTGGGCCCGCTTAAGAAAAAATATACTTCAACAAAATATCCCGAGGGCGATTACCAGGGCCTGGGCAATATGCCTTATTGCGTATTCCTTGCGGATGGCTATGCTATACATGGCACTACTCCCGGATCGTTTAAAAAATTAGGGACACCGGCTTCTCACGGCTGTGTGCGACTACACCCGGAAGATGCTAAGTTATTCTATGAGTTAGTAGGTGATATCGGCTTAGAAAATACATGGGTGACGGTGCACTAGTGAGGATGAGTGATGAGTGATGAAGATAAACAGGCTGAGGAAGGGTTGGAATATCGAACAAGGAACAAGGAATTTTTAATGATGAGGGAAAACCGGCTCATGCCGGAACGTCATTCAAAAATTTTTGCTTCTTGTTTATTGTTGCTGCGATCCTGAGAACTTTATTATGAACCCGTCACAACTGATCGTTCTAATTATTTCATTCTCCTGGTTATAGTAAGTCTTGAAAAAAATAAGAATAAAAAAATCAATCCCGATAAGATAACAGGCATTAAAAAAGCAAACCTTGCCATTAGTCCAAACAAAATTCCAAAAACAAGCAGGTTAATGTTTATTACTCCCTTCATTATTTCAGGTTCTGCTTTTTTTCGAAGGAGGTACCAGTTCAGCAAACTGCCCAATAAGCAAACCAGGCAAAAGCAGGCACTTAAAGCGAATAGTAGCTCATTAATGGTCCGATGAAAGCCTGCCCCGAAATCAAACCTGTAAGTGTGGGAAAAGGAATGGAAAGATCAAATGTGCGACGCAACTGAGTTCAATTGAAATACTAAAGCTGGGTTTATAAAAAAATCCAGTCTTATCGTAATTTATTTGACGAGGTATACTTCGCCGATCAAAGCAGGCTTGACAATTTCTATTCCGGCGTTCTTTACCGCACATAAGTCCAGGAGAAAGAAACATTGGAGCCCGTGAGTGTTCAAGCAGTTACTGAAAAAAATACGAAGGACATTGCTGAAAAACACCTTAAAACAAAAGCATCCCTTAATTAGAGCATTGGTATTATCAGATCGCATTGAAGATGTAAGAAGAAAAACCATTACCCAAATATCTCATAAAAATAATTTCACATAAAAAACTAAATTATAAGGAAAAATATTAAATTTAATCTTCAAATGTATTCCTCCGGTCTCTGACTTTCTTTTTACAGGCATTCTTGATTATTTTGGAACTTTCATTATAAACAATATTTCGGCACTTCTTACTTCCTGTTTTGATTTTCAATATCCTGCTATCTTTTAAAACCAGGGATATGAAACTCAAACTGGCTGCTACAATTTCATTTCTATTATTACTCTGTATCGGTTATACATCTTATGCTCAGCAACAACCGAATCCTGTAAAAAGAATAACTGTAAAAGTTGTGAATGTAAATACAGGGAACCCTGTAAAAGACGCGGAAGTAAGTTTTAAAGGGTTGCTGTTAAAAAAAACAAAGCGAACAGATAGTGAAGGAAAAGTAACTTATGATGTTCCGCTTCTGGGGGAAAGCCAAATAATAGACATACAGGTAAAGAACCCTGCTTCAGAAAAAGATTATACCACATCAGTTACCCTGGTAAAAACCCGGGATAGTTATGAGGTATCAGCATCCTTAGCGCTTAAGGTTACTAAAAAACTTACGGTAACCGTAACTGATCAAATTAATAATTCAGTTGGAGGTGCAAGAGTGGAAATCGGGCACACAGCAGGATACACACAGGAAAACGGGATTGTAGTTTTTGAAGAAATTGCTATAAACGGCAATTACGAAGTGTTGCCTGTATCCGTTGTAAAGCCAGGCTTTAGTAGTTATAAATCAACTATTACATTTGATCAGACCATAGACCAATACAATGTGTCTGCTCAGATAATCAATGAAAAAGGATATAAAAAAATCAGGGTTCACGCTATTGCAAGAGATGATGGCAAGCCCATTGCAGGTGCGCTCATTAATGCCATTGGGAAAAATAATTCATACAGCGGCCAGTCAGATGAAAATGGAATTGCGAACCTGTCAATTACCTCTCCTGATGATTTTGAAGTGGTGATAAAACATGCGGTTTTTTGGGAAGAAAGCCGGCTGGTAAGCATCAAACAGGTTGATGATGACAAGAGCTATGCACTTGAATTTAGCATGAGAAGAAAAGAGCCCCAGGCGGGGGGTAAACTGATAGTGCATGTAATAGATGAGGATTCAAAACCAATCAACGGTGTAACTGTGGAATTACCAGGCGATAAAGGATTGTT
Organism: Chitinophagaceae bacterium; assembly: GCA_028288595.1. GTDB lineage: Bacteria > Bacteroidota > Bacteroidia > Chitinophagales > Chitinophagaceae > JAQBNK01. Next base: position 14,565 of record JAQBNK010000107.1, on the reverse strand, counting down.
GTGGACAGGGGTAACCGGCGCTGACGGAGCAGTTGAATTTCATCACAACCTTAAACAAGGTGATAAACACAGTATACATGTTCGCAAAGCAGGATACAAATCAAAAACAAAGGCCTTTACGGTCGGCTCATTCCTCTTAAAGGATGTTCAGGATTTGGAATATATCGTTTTAGAAAAAGGCATCCAGGGGAAAGTGCAATTCGTAGCACAGGTTTTTGATCATGCTACTAACAAACCAATTGCGCTGGCTGATGTTGGTATCCAGGCTATCAACGGCAACGCAGAATCAGATGTTGCGCAAACCAACTCAAAAGGCGAAGCAAGCCTGTACCTCTACGAAGGTGAGGTAGAAAATAACTCGCTACGCCTGATGGCAATGGCACAAAATTATGAGAGAAAGTGGAGCGACATACCTCCTGGTTTGTTACAAGCAACTTCGGCAGGTAAACGATACTTGCAGATTTATCTTGACAAAAAAAAATCACCTGCTAATCCTGAGGAGAAATATTACGGCTCATATAAAGTTAATCTTAGCAGTTGGGTACCTACAGGTGTGCATGTAAAAAAGGGTTCTAACTTCCGGGTTGATGCAGGTGGTTTTCTTTATAATCCAAACGCAGGAACTGGTGTATCAAAAGAAATTCATCCTGATGGATATGGATACTGGAATTGGTATGTATTGTCGGTAAGAATCGGGAAGAATCTTATTCCTGTCGGGAGGCAGGGAACTGGAAATGCACCGGAAGAAGGTGATATAGAATTAGGAGCACCGCGGTCACAGAATATTTTTCCGGGTGATGATAAAGACGTTACAGGAGACTGGAATGTTAAGTTGTATGCAACAGATGCTGTTCAAACAAAGCCCAACAACTCTGCAACTGGCTCTGAACCGCCAGGTAAAAAATTAGAAGAAGCAAAAAAAGACCTTGAATTTTTAAACAGTGTTTTAAAAGGAGGGAGAATCGATGGCTGGTTAGATCCCTCGATGATTCAAAGAGAAGTAAGGAGAATAATTTATAAGTATGGACTGAATCCACTCGATCCTGCAGAAGAGGAACAATGTATGAAAGCGATAGAAGCACATTATAAATATTTAAACACAATGATCACTCCTCCTTCTGATGCAGAAATTAAAATGTATTATACATGTGTTCAACAAGTTTATGATGAATTAAAGAGTAAAATGGATAAAAAAGAAATGTAACACTGAGCACACATTAAAAATAATGCACTGCCGCTATACTCCTACTTTAAAAAAGGGATAAAAAAAATATTTGGTAGAGCGGTTTCCGACCTTGAATTAATAAATATACTGGTAACCGCTTACATCATTAAAGCGGAAGCTCTTTTAAATATGATGGACTCAAAATTAAATAATTCATAAAAACAGATACATGAAAAAATTAAAAGCCACGAACAAAATTTTTTCTTCAATGAAATTTTTTATCGCAATCATTCTGTTTTCATTATTTGCATTCTCCGGCCAACTTACCGTTAGTGGTCAATCGCCGTATAGCCTGAAATTTTATAAGGTAAGAGTTATAAATACGATCGGCAAGTACGCCGGCATAACCAGTGAACATTATGATGAAAATGGTGGCGCAGTAGAGATAGAAGAAAATGGTGATTTTAATGGTTATTGCCCCGGTGGGTTAGAAAGATTGCGTTTCACATGGAGTTTTATGCCCGTTAATATATCGCAGGTATCTTCTAACCGGGTTGTAAGTGCCAGGCTTGATATTAAACAGTTAGTCGCTGTAAAGCCATGTACTAACTCTTTTATTAACCGCACGGAAATGTGGCTAGCGGGAAGCGACGGCGCAATCAGCCCTTTCGCCGCTGAAGAAATGCCGGGAATAAACAGTGGAATATTTTATGAAAGAGGAAGAATTATGGGAGAAGGTACTAATATCATTAATATTACAACAAGGGAAAATGCGTTTTTCGATTCGAAAAATAATATTGCCTGGTTTGAAATTTCGATTGGCACAGCGACCGGTTCAGTTAGGTATATTTATATGTTTGATATTATCCGTGGAGGCCAAGTTTCGTACGCACAAATAGGAGGAGCCTGGGAAAGTAGTTTTTCCGGCAGTTGGAAAGCAGCCAGCATTAGGCAGGAAGGAAATCGTCTATGGTTCACAAATGAATTTGGTGACGTTTCGGAGGGAATCTTTGAATCTGCAACAAGGGTTAAAGCCACCAAGTGGAATGTGGCAGCAACCATTCAGGGCTCAAACATAATTTGGGACAATGGAACTACCTGGCGTATACGCACCGTAAATGCGGAACGGATTCCATTAAAATTATATTGGTTTTGGGGCGGTTCCCGTGGAGATAATTTTACTACTGCAACAGCCGAAGGCGAACAAGCCGCATCATCTTCCAGGTATGCATTTATCCGGAACGAAGGCTATGTATTTCGTACCCCACAACCCGGAACCGTGCCATTGAAATTGTATTACAACGCAGCAAGAGGTGATAATTTTACGACTGCTACCTCCCAGGGGGAAGGGGCTGCGCAAGCCGCAGGTTATAAATTTATACGAGTTGAAGGATACGTTTATTCCACACAACAACCCGGCACTGTCCCACTAAAAAATTATTGGAGCCAGGCACGAGGAGATAATTTCTCGGTAGCAACGGCTATCGGAGAGCGAGATGCAAAAAATTCAGGTTATCAATTTACATGGATAGAAGGATACGTCTTTCCGGCGCAATAATGGCGAAGAGGCAGTTAAAGAGATTGGCGTAAAAATGTTGGCAATGAAAACAGGAACGATGTCAGGACCATACTATGGGGCTTTGTATGAAGCAAATAAATGAATGAATAAAAAAAATCATAAACTAATCAACATGAAACAAAAGATTCATCTGCAGTAAAAGATTCAACAGCCAAAGATACCACGCAATCTGACCCTTCGAAATTTTCTGATCCGCATTGATAACTGCACTGCTGTCCTGTTGAAGGTTATCACTAGCGTCTGAGGGGGGGGTCGCCAGTGAAACCCGCGATAAATTTTATCAGTGTCTTATTATGCATTGTCTATGTTCCACAAAAGAGAGAACGATCAATTGTCCGCCACTGGCTGGAGCATGTTCAATTCAAATACTAAACGCGGGTCAAATTTTCAATCATGCCTTGCCTGCAAACCTTTTTGAAACTAAATTTCTTCCGCAGGTTCAAGGAAAATGCTTCGTGCATTCTTTTCTTTTTCAGCCTTCAAGGCAATCAGGGGGATTTCAGGATGAGTTACGAGTTCTTTTGAATGGCTTTTGATAAATATCTTCTCCCAGATCGTATGTTTACGGATCACGATAGCGAGCAGATCAATTTTATTATCACTCGCAAAATCATTTAAGCCCTTCACGACATCATTGCCTTTTAAAAAATGAAAAATTGGATTCCATCCATGATATGCATTCCGCACATCAATTGAATCATCTACCATATGCGTGTTGGTATTATATGCAGGTGCGATATTAACGATATGCAACTCTGGCCTGAACTGTGTCAAGAAGGGAATCAATGAATCAAATGGCAGGTTGCCATCTTCCGTTTGCAGATCCAGTGCCATCGCTATTTTTTTCACACCTTTATATTTTATGCCGGGAGGAATAACAAAAACAGGGTGAGGTAAATGGGTTACGGCATTCAGCGTATTGCGGCCAACCAAAAGTGCTTTTACAAAATCGCCACCCGCCGTTCCCATCACCACCGCTAAGGTTTGTTTGCGATTACATAATTCTTCCAGTTCATATTCTACTGAACCAACAGCAAGATTGGTTTGAACCTCAATTTTGTTATTAGCATGCTTATCGAGCAAATCTTTCATTTCTTTCAATCTTTCTTTTCCTATATCCATCATTTCCTCGAATACTGACTGTGGAAAAGATCCAACAGCAAAACTTACAGGTAACTGCACTACATGCAGTAGTATTAACACACAGCTGGTCTCCATGGCCATGTCTGCGGCGTAGATAGCGGCATTTGATGACACATCAGAAAAATCCACCGGGACAATTATTGCTTTCATGTTTTTTCCTTTAGTGGAAAAATAGCATTGTATGAAGAGAAGCAGTTTGATGACGGTCAACACAAAAAGTGATTGTGCTCAGCTTTATGCAAGATCATGAAGCGGTAATAACGGAAGCACACATCCTATTCTTTGCTGATAAATTTCCTGAAATGGTTTTGATCACCCGCAATGATTGATTACGAGGAGTAGTTCGATTGCGGCGGGGTGTCTTCATAACGCCCGCTTTTGGAAAGTATTTTTATTTTAAAAAGAACACCACTGACCCGAGTGTCTGATTCACCATAGAAAGGCCATTCTGCAGATAGCTGCACTGTTTTGCTGGTGATATATGGCAGGTGCCTGCTCAATAAAAATTGCATGGCCTGCTTCTTATCTTCCATGCTTTTCAGCTCTTCATATTTGCCCTGGCACACCACGCTACTCCAATTTCCCATATTAATAATTTTATCCACCTGGAAACACACACCCGGATTCATTCTCATCATTTTCACTTTCATGCCTTCTTTGGCGTGAGCATAAATTTCTTCCTCATAGTACACGTAACTAATGGGTACTATATAGGTAAAACCACCGGCGTGGCAGCCGATTCTGCCAATGTATTGGCTGGTGAGCACATTTTCAGTTTCCTTTTGATTTAGTTCGCCGAACATAATATTGGTTTTGACAAAAATAAATTGCCTGAGTGTCGCTGAGCATGATGCGAGTCAGTTCCCGGGATGATGCTTCTCAGTATTAGCTGGTAAACCAAAAGGAGATTTAGTTGCGAACATATTTATTCACTGTGCCGAAGATTTTTGAAGCTTCATTTGATTACTGATATATGTCATACCCTATCCTGCGGGAAATCATGATACAGGCTTCTTATTCCTTCTAATATTGAACAAAGCGGCATTCAGCAAAGGGCTACAAATTATCAAGTTTATCATAAGCAATTAGTGATTTTTCCTTGCTGAAAATAACATGGTCGTCGTATAGAGGGTCCGGCATTGATATTGAATTTTCAAAAAACGCTGATTCATATCAAATAGATATCTGCCGCACGCCAATATTGGACAAAGAATAAAGCATAATAATTACTTATGGAATATGAAAAAAATATGTCCGCTGAAGACGCTGTAAAATTTATCAGGTCTGGCAACAGGGTTTTTGTTCATGGCAGTGCTGCAACGCCAGTTTATATTATAAAAGCCTTACAAAAGAGACATGCCGAACTTGAAAATGTTGAACTAGTAAGCATCAGTACATTAGGCGATATAAATTTTAATGATCCTCTTTACAGGAATAGTTTCTTTTTAAATTCTTTATTCGTTTCTGAAAACAGCCGGGCAATAGTAAATAGTGAACATGGGGATTATGTACCTATATTCCTTAGCCAGATTCCACAGTTGTTTAAGGAAAATATTCTACCATTAGATGTAGCCATTGTACAGGTATCACCACCAGATGCCCATGGATATTGCTCGCTGGGAACGTCTGTTGATATTGCCCGCGCCGCTGTTGATTTAGCACCTTATGTAATTGCGCAGGTAAATTCGAAAATGCCGAGAACGCATGGAGATGGATTCATCCATGTGAATAAAATAAATTCAATGGTTTGGAAGGACGCTGAATTGCCTGAAATGGATTATGGATCCCAATCAAATGATGCAGTGCTTCAAATCGGTCAGAATGTTGCTTCACTGATTGATGATGGCGCAACGCTGCAATTGGGCATAGGAGCCATTCCGGACCAGGTTTTAAAAAATCTGTCTAATCACAAATATCTTGGTCTTCATACTGAGATGTTGTCTGATGGTGTGATGCCACTTATTGAAAAAGGAGTAATTGACAACAGCAGAAAAAAAATAAATGCAGGGCGTTCAGTTACCAGTTTTATGATCGGCACAAAGAAATTATATGAATTTGTGAATGACAATCCCGCGATAAGAGTGATGGATATTAGTTATGTTAACGACACCAGCGTAATAAGACGGAACCCAAAAGTAATGGCGATTAACAGCGCCATTGAAATTGATTTAACAGGACAGGTTTGCGCCGATTCAATGGGTATTTTTCAATATTCAGGCATTGGCGGACAAATGGATTTTATGAGAGGAGCTTCACTTTCTGAAGGAGGAAAACCAATCATTGCCTTACCGTCTGTAACATCAAAAGGGTTTTCACGAATAGTTCCCTATTTAAAAAAAGGAGCCGGTGTGGTAACTACCAGGGGACATGTGCACTGGGTAGTAACAGAATATGGATTAGTGAACCTGTTTGGTAAAAATTTAAAGCAACGAGCCCAAGAATTAATCAAAATAGCACATCCTGTTCATAGAGAATCTTTGGACAAAGCTTTTCATAACAGATTTTCAAAATGATTTCAGATCAATTCAACATAAAAGGGTTATCAGATACACGGATCCAAAAAAAAGGTGAATGGTTTTAACAGCTTCAGCAGTTAACTTTTTGCTTTTGTCAAACTCATGCCGCATTTAGGGCACTTGCCTGACTTATCCGCTGTTACTTCCGGGTGCATGGAACATACATAAGTTATATGACCTTGTTTACTGCCCCTTCGTTCAACAACGGCGAGGGCTGTTCCACATTTAGCGCAGGTACCTGCCATGTCGCTAACAACTTCTTTATGCATAGGACAGGTGTAATCCTTAGTTACTTCTTTTTTCATTTGCTCCTTTTTTGAAAGGGTCAAATCCATATTGCACTTGCTGCATTTTCCCGGCTCATTACTTACAACTTTGGGGTGCATAGGGCAGCGATAATTTGATTGTATGGCGAGGGTTGAACCAGCGGTTTTCTTGCTTCCTTTGGCTTTTTGTGCAAAAGTTGCATACGTCGCAAACGCTGCAATTAATATTATTAATAGCTTTTTCATTTTGGATGTTTTGTGTTATTCAATCGCCAAAAGTAACGGGGGTGGAAATTATTTTTTATGACCGTAAAGGTTGTAAAACATGATCGTGCTCGCTTCAGCACTTGCAAACCATTATTTCACATAAAGATGCATAAGGCTAAGACACTTGCCAGTTAATTAGGATCATTAGTCAGCGTCGGGATAATGTTTGTGTTTCCAAACTTTTAGGTGTTCAATATCGGCCGGCTCTTTTTTCAGAATAGCACCGGCTACATTTTTCATCATTTTTTGTTTACCTAAAATCAAATATTCTTTCGCCATCTCAATGGCCTGCTCATGATGCTGTATCATTAATGTACTGAATTCAAGATCAATATAACCGCCATGAACCTTTAAGCCGTTTATGACAGATTGATGCATCATATCCATTGCCTTAGTTCCAAAAGCAGATTTGCTAACAGGTTTGTAATCATTCATAAAAGAATCCAGCAATGCATTATCTTTTTTGGATTCCTCTATTATTTTTTGCGCAATTTTTTTAATACCCGGATCGGTTCCGTTAATTAGTTCAAGATTTGATATTCGCACCGCTCCGTCGTGATGATATTTCATCATCATCGCAAAATCATAATCTGCGTCACCTGTCAGTTTAGAAATCATTATAGAGTCCATTGAGAGATCCATGGCTTTTCCAAACTGGTTGGTTTTAGAAGTATCGATAATTTGGTTTGAAGAATCTGTTTTTGTGGTTGATGTAGTATCCGATTGTGTATTGGAAGAAGAATTGTTATTACAGGAAATCAATAATATCGCCAGCACTACATATTTTTCGATCTTCTTCATAAAAATGTTTTCTGTGTACCGGATCAATATGGCCGGCCTTAAACTATGCTCTCATACACTACAAATTAATCATTGAAGAATACACCTGTCCATCGTTTTGCCAGACACAAATCATACTTTCTTTATTGATTGCCTTTATAATTGGTAAACTTCCTTTTGCGATATTCAATTTTTTTCCACCCTGTTTCATCACAATTATATTTCCTTTATCCGTCCAGCTATAAGCTGTTTTACCATAGCTGTTTTCTATTGTTCCGTTACGCCCTTCACCCAGTAATATTTCACCCGATCCCGGAAGAGAAGTATAAATATGTCCGGCACGCTGCCAGATGCTTTCGGCCATGCCCTTCGCATTTATAGCAAAGCCACCACCATCCATCGGACACCCATTGAGCTTCCAGCTTTGCTTACCAAGTTTTTCAGCCTTACCAAAGGTTTTTCCATTATCAGGAGAGCTGATCATGTACATATCGCGGTTACCATCAATCCAATTCCGGAACATTACATAAACTTTTTTACCCTTAACTAAAACAGAAGGTTTGCAACATTCGCAAACCGTTTCATCAGGGGAATTATATACTTCTGCGTTCTGCCATGTTTTACCATCGTCAACTGATCTTGCTCCATACAAATTTTGCCCCTTAGGTTTCCTTACACTCAACCAAACAGCATAGACATTTTTTCCATCGGCACTTAAGTCTGTCAAGCCTTCCTTTGCTGTTTCTTCGAACTCATTAATCCTTTGTGCTTTACTCCACGGCGCTGCACCTCTTTTGTAAAAAGAAAATATATTACCGCTTTTATTGGAAGCAGTTATCACCAGCCCATTTGTAGTAGCTGCTATCTGCGGTCCACGCATACCGGAAGAAAATACACCAGGTATAACCGCAACAAGTTTAGGAGGAGTAAAATTTTTTCCATCTTTCGAAGAAGTATACATAATGCTGTCCCCGGTTCCATATGCAATATGTAAGTTGCCTTTTTTATCCAATACAATATCAGGCATCTGGCCTTTGGCTATGATTACCGGATTGGTTTGCTGATTGAATGCTTCATGCGAAAAAAGAAAGGAATAAAATAATAATGGAATAATTCTCATGTTTTAATATCTAAATTCAATATTGATTGCAAGCTATCAATTAATTAAACTCATTCTAACAGGAGATGACGATTATTTTATCTCGTTGTTACTAACAAATAATTTAAAAGTATTTACATTTTCATCCTGCAGTTTGTGTAACAGCCGCCCGTGGATACCTGTAGTCCTTTTGTTCGTAAAAACAAAAATCAAGAAAGCTTTAAAAACACATGATACTGAGTGTTCAGTTCAAAATACCGAAGGATGTAAAATTGCAATTATGCGTAACTGCCAGATCTTCTTGAGGAAGATTATCCATTAGAATTGTATTCAACCAGATTCAGCTTCTGTTTTAATAATTGATACCTTGGGTCATTCCCTGCCTCCTTAAACATAGGGTGATCAATAAGAATAGCTACAACACCCATCTTTTTATCAATACATTGAAACAGATGATCAAACGCTTTGTCTTTTTCTCCTAATGACCACCAGATCATAGCTAAGTCAATATCTAACACTGTTTCCGGTTCTTCAATTTGCCGTTGCTCTATCTTACGAATGCATTCTAATGCCTTTTCGGATTCTCCTAACTGAGCATATGCATATCCTAATGGCGCCAACCCTTTTAATGGATTTTTTATCATCCCATGGATTTCTTCAAATATTTCAAGCGCCTTATTCCAATCTCCTTTTATCCCCAGGCACCAGCCTTTTAACTCCATGGCTATACGCATATTTGGATACAGGTCTAATATGCGTTCAACTTGTTTTAATGCATCTTCAACTCTGCCTGCATTAAGGTAAGCATCTGCTACGTACTGGTTGACGATGGGTGATATCGGATCTACCTCCAATGCTTTTTCCATTATTTCAACTGCATCCTGCTTTCGGCGTGTGCTTAGATAATATAAAGAAAGCAACTGATGGGCTTCCGTTTTAGCAGGATTAAGTTCTACCGCTTTTATTAAAGATTCGTAAGCCTGTTTCCATTTCCAGTCGTAAAGCAAATACGCCGCACCCTTTGCTGAATATCCTGTTGCCTGTGAACTGTCAAGTTTTATTGCTTTATCGCTGTACCTATGCACAATCTCAAAAGCTTCTGCCGGTTGCATTTGCCCTGTTGCGCCAAGAGAGGCATAACCTGTTGCAGCCATGGCGTAAGCCTGGGCATAATCCGGTTCAAGGGTTATTGCTTTTTCAAAACATTCTATCGCTTTTTTAGTATTCTTCGGAGTAAGCTTATTATGAAAATGCATGCCTTTCAAAAAAAGTGTATATGCCTCAATATTTTGAGTGGGTACTTTTACAAGTCTTTCTGCATATTCGTCCAGAGTCAGATTCTCGCGAAGCTTATTCGCTATAATACTGCTGATCTCATCCTGCACTTCAAATATGTCAGTAAGGTTTCTATCGTAGTTTTCACTCCAGATATGGTATCCATCGGCTGCATTAATCAATTGCGCCGAAATGCGTACCCGGTTTCCAGCTTTACGTACACTGCCTTCCAGGATTCTATCTACGTTGAGCTGTATACCAATTTCACGTATATCAATATCCTTTCCTTTAAAAGTAAAGGCCGAGGTTCTTGATGTTACCCGGAGGCCCTCTACTTTCGTAAGTACATTCAATAATTCTTCTGTTATCCCATCACTGAAGTATTCGTTTTCAGGATCGGCACTCATGTTTACAAAAGGCAAAACAGCAAGGCGATTAGAAGGCTGTTTGGTTTTTCCTTTTATTGAATCACGTGTTGGAACCACAAGGCCTTTGTTATCTATAGCAAAGATGCGGACGGGCTCATTTACATTCTTTAATTCAAAGTAGCCCATTTCGCGGGCTGTAAGATTCTCCTGGTTTCTTATTTCATCAAACACCTTTTCGGAAATAAAAACCGAACCCGGAACAGCAAGGGATTCAATCCTTGAGGCAAGGTTAACGCCATCGCCATAAATCGTTTCATTTTCTATTGAGATATCCCCGGTATGAATGCCTATTCGCAGATCCACTATGGGTTCCTGTTGTAATGCTTGTTGTATTTCCACCGCACAATGAACGCCATCAATAGCGCTGCTAAAAATGCTTAAGGCGCCATCGCCATAGTATTGAAGAATTTTGCCATGGTGATTTGAAACGCAGGATTCCAAAACTTCCTTCAGCCTTCGATGCTTTTGTTTTGCTAATTGTTCGTTTTGTTGCATCAGGGCTGTATAACCAGTCATATCGGAAAACATTATTGCAGCAAGTTGACGCATAGGTGAATGTAGTGAAGATATGGTTGATATAGTTTGCCTTGAAATGTTTGCCGTTCCCTGCATACAATGAGCTCTTATAATTCATTTTTCCAGAGTTTGTTGAAACCATTAGTTATGTTGAAAATAGATTAGATTACATTTTGTAAACAAAGAACTAAAGGTTCTAACGTTGTCTGCTGCTCTATTCAACTGACTAAGTATTTCAAGAATTAATCATTGCATCATGAGGAAAACTTGTGCGACAATTGTTCGCTTTTAATTATCGTGTTGCTCCCCGGCCCTGGAATGACAGAATATCTATAAGGCCTTCCTTCACCTGCAATTATTAATATAACATGAAAACAGAAAAAGCTATTGGTTATCTGATGATATTTGGTGCAATCGGCGTTTTTGTTCCTTATACCATTCTAACTATTATTTTTAACTATCCTGCTATACTTCGGGAAGAAAGCAGCATTATCCTAACCCAATTTCACCAGGGTGGTTCTCCTCTTATCTTTACATGGCTGGCTTTTGCCCTATTAGGTATTCCATTAATTGTAGCATATTCCTTAATTGGTCAAAAAGTGGAACCCGTAATGCCGCAATTAAAATGGGTAACCACCATCGGCATTATTTCCGGCCTGGTACAAATCATTGGGCTTTTACGTTGGGTATTTGTAGTACCGGTTTTAGCGACAGAATATGTAAACACATTCTCTGTATCTAAACGGGAAGCTGTAGAAATATCATTTAAAGTAATCCATCAATTTGGCGGAGTGTTATTAGGCGAACATCTGGGACAACTTTTTACAGTTATCTGGACAGTTTTTATCTCATTCGCGCTTTTTAAAATGCACATCATTCCGAAATGGTTAGCAGTATGGGGCTTCATAGCCTCAGCCATTTATTTTCTTGCACAGGCAGAATTACTGGCCACTATAATTCCCACCTTTCCTTTTATTAGTATCGCAGGATTTGCAGGAAGTACACTTTGGTTAATATGGATTATTCTGGCAGGAGTTAAATTCATTAATGCAGGTAAAAACAGTATTAAAATCTTATAAGAATATTCCAACTAAAAAAAAATATGCCTTTAATTGAAGAAAAAATTAAAGGTCAAAATCTTTTTAATGTGCGCAACCTCATTAAGCAACCAAAACACAAAACCTTCTCAATGCGCAATACGCTAAAATTAGAAGAAGCAGCAATGACAGTACTGGGCATTTATCTTTTGACCATTCATAACCTGAATATATCAGCCTGGATTTGGTTCTTTATTTTTTTCTCCCCGGATGCAAGCATGCTAGGCTATTTGTTTAACTCTAAAGTTGGCGCTATAACGTATAACCTTTTTCATCATAAAGGAATAGCAATTGCCTGTATGAGTGTAGGCTATTTGATGAAGGTTGAAATGCTGCTGTCGATAGGTATATTACTGTTTGCACATGCTTCTTTTGACCGGGTTATGGGATACGGATTGAAATATTATACTGGTTTCAATGATACCCATTTAGGTAAACTAAAAAAAGACAAAACTGTTGATATTGCTCCCTTGTAGATGGCCACTCACTAGCCGGTGCTTTATGTAATTGATCATTTAAATGAATGGACGAAGGGATTTTGTGTTTACCTAAGCGCCACGGTAAAAGGCTGCTTTTTGGGAGGCAAACATTCATGATCATTACATGTCATAAAAACAACATTGCCTGAGAGATAAGTTTTTACTCCTTTTTTTACGGTAACTGTTTGAATGAAATCAACTTTATCGGAAAACTGTTTTACCATTACTCCAAATAATTCTTCGAAATGCTGTTCCATTTTACCGGCTTCTTTTGCAACACCGGTGGGCGTAATTAAAGGGCTTTTAGAGAAATTTATTGCAGTAGGAATGGGTCCTCCATCAGGCGTATTTTGAGAATATAAATGCCAGCCTTCTTCAATCTTAGCGGTTAAATGCACTTCGTAAGTAGTGGCATTTATTTTTTTAGAAGAAAAAGTCCATTGAACAGGATTGAGTAATTGTGCAAAGGTTAATGTTGTAAAAATCAAAGACAGTAAAACCAACAATATTTTTTTCATACCAAATATTTTTAACGATTGTTACAAAGCCAGATCATGCACCAAAGATTTTCATTAGCATTTTATCCAGCTCATCTTCCTGTTCACCAAACCTGCCTACGATCCTGCCATTCGGGTCCAGTAAAATTCGTGTCGGCAAAGTATGAATACCGAACTTTTCATTTATGTCATTACTGTGATCATATTCACCATTAACCATTTTCATTCCGCGCCGCACATGCTTCCAGATACCGGTACCGTCTTTTTCAATGGCTTTCCTCCACGCATCCTCTGCTCTGTCATCGTCAGCAATACCGATGATCTCCATTCCCCTGCTCTTATATTTTGCATATAATTCTTTCAGGTGCGGACTTCCTTTACGACATGGTACGCACCAGCTCGCCCAAAAATCTATCAGTACATATTTCCCTTTGAAACCTGCAAGGCTAATGGTATTTCCGTTAATATCAACTGTCGTAAATTCTTTTGCTGTGCTGCCGGGAGAACCGGCTTGTAATTTCATAATCTCAGTGGCCACTTCTTTTCCATATGCGGATTGCTGAACAACAGGCCCAAGATTCTTATAAAAGAACTGTAATGAATCCATACTCAGGTCATCGATGTGCATGCGCAGCATATACGCAGTAACATATGACCGGGGATGTGCACGAAAAAAAGCAACCTGGTCCTTGTCCGTTTCACGGAAATAGGGAGCAAGTCTTTCTCTTACTTCCGCATTCTTTTCATGGTCTTTTTCCGTTCTCAATGAATCGAGTTGCTTCTGGTATTTCTCTTCAATTCTTTTTCTTGAAAGATTTAGTATAGTATATTCTTCCTGTGAGCGGGAACCTTTTACAACCGCGTTCTTAAAATCATTTGCTTTTAATTTCACTTCCATCGCTGCAGGCTCAATGAAAATAGTAGTGAAGTTGGGATCACTCATTCCCCTCGAAATTGTTTTACCACTGATACCGGCAATAGCCGGTTCTGCAATCATTCCTTTGAAACGAAAATTTCCTTTGGTGATGTAAGCCGTGTCTCTCACCACTTTTCCGTTTACACCAGGGTAATTCAAAACGAGAGATCCATCATCCTGCCCCTCAATGCTTCCTTTTATTATAAACTCTTTACCTGTTTGGCTAAAGCCATTGGTACAAATTGCGAGCGCCAGGAATAAAAATAGTCGTTTCATTATTTTACAAGTTTATCAATGATAGCAGGCAGATCTTTTGCTGAAGGAAGCGGGCCATTCATGTTCACCATTTTAAAATCTTTATCAATCAGCAAAGTCCTAGGTATACTTACAATATCATAATCATCAAGAGAATTTCTATTGATCAGCCACTGCAGTCCATCCGCTTTTCTTATTACTACATTTTGCTTCCAGGGCTCGGCTCCGTCATCTATTGATAAAGACACGAAAGCAACAGCAGGATTATCCTTATACTTTTCCTTCAA